>JAFQRI010000087.1 GCA_017410185.1 Oscillibacter sp.
CAGCGGCCGATGATCTGCCCCAGAAGCAAGCCGAGCACTGCCAGATCCGTCAGTGCAGCAAGCTTGATTTTCTTCCATCGGGCAAACGCCACCGCAACGATCACACCCATGATCACCGTGCCGTAGATGGCAATGCCGCCATCCCATATGGCGATCATGCTGCCCCAATCCAGACCGCCGCTTTCCGTGCGGTAGAGGTCAAGATTGAAAAGCACATAATAAATACGGGAACCGATGATGCAGCAGGGCACGGCGATCAGCGCCATATCCATGACATGATCCTCGGTCAGGCCATAGTGCTTGGACTGCTTCATGGCAAGAAACAGTCCTGCCAGCATGGCAAAGGCCAGAATGATACCGTACCAGTAGATGCCGTGGCCAATGTCAATGGCTACAGGATCCATGGTAAACTCCCAGTCGCCAAACAGGCCGGGAAAGCTGATGGGCATATTTTTCAGTGCTGTCAAATCAGATACTTCCTTTCAAAGGGATTATGTTCCATTCACACAGGGTGAAGAATAGAAAAATCTGGGATACTTACTCCTCTTTGGGAAGTATCTCGCTGAAGACGGAGCGTTCCTCTGTAATATTCTCCCGCAGGAACTCCACGATATCCGCCTTTGTAATAGAATCAAAGATCTCCGGGAACCGGAAGGGATCATAGCCGTTGAAATACCCCTCTGTAAGGGATACCGCCACATTCTCAAAGGAATTGAGGCCCCTGAGGTTGCTGCCAAAGGCCGCGCGGCAGGTACGCTGATAGAAATCCTCGTCGATCCCTTCCCGTACCAAACGCTGTGCCTCCAGGAAAATCTCCCTTGCAACGCGGCGGCTTTCCTTGCTGTCGCCACCGGCGTAGAGATACGCCACGCCCGGCAGCATCTCAAAGGAGCCCCCAAAACTGGTGTTGATCAGACCCTCATCATAAAGCCTCAAATACAGAGGGCTGGAATCGCCCAGCAGAATGTCGCAGGCGATATCGCCAATGGCGGCAAGGCGGAGATATTCCTCCCCCTCCCCCGCCGGACGGCATTTAAAGCCCACCAGAAACTGCGGGGAGGAGACCTCCATTGTCAAAGAGGATTCCTTTTCATACACTTCCATAGGCTCGTTTCCGTAATCCCGCCGGATCACGCCGCCCTTTTCCGCCGGAAGGATCTCCCGGGCAATTTCCACCACCCGCTTAGGATCCACATCTCCCACCACGGTAAGGACCATATTGGCGGGATTATAGAAGGCCTTGTGGCAATGATAGAGCGTTTCCGCAGTGATATGAGAAATGCTTTCCACGGTGCCGGCAATGGGGGTGCGCACCGGGTTTTCCCCATAGAGGCACTGCATCATGCGGGTATAGAGCTGCCAATCGGGATTATCCTCGATCATGCGGATCTCCTGGCCAATGATGCCCCGCTCCTTTTCCACGCTTTCCTCCGTAAAATAGGGGATGGATACGAAGGAGAGCAAAATGCGCAGGTTCTCCTCAAAATGCTCGGTGGAGTCAAAATAATAGCCCGTCATGGCGTTGGAGGTAAAGGCATTGGGCTCTGCACCGTTGGTGGCCAGCTCCTGCAGGGCATTACCCTCCTCCGTGTCAAACATCTTATGCTCCAGATAGTGCGCAATACCGGCAGGGGTATCCAGCCACTGTCCATCTAAATGGAATCGGGTATCCATACCGCCGTATCGGGTGGCAAAGAAAGCGTATTTCTTGGCAAAGCCGCTTCTGGGCACCACAAGGATCTCAAGCCCGTTGGACAGCGTTTCCTTATAAACAGATTCGCCGATGCGGCTATAAAACAGCTGCTTCATTCTGCCGTCTCCTTTCCTTTGAGGAAATAGACCGTGTCCAGCTTTACCGTCTCCATAGCGTCATAAATACGCTGTGGCGTCAGGGTGCGGATCTCGTCTGCAAGCATTTCCGGAGTCTCCTCATGTCCGGTGGCTGCCTGACCGAGATAGAAGTTTTCCAGCTTTCCCTGAGAGTCTCCCATGGAGGCATACGCGTTGAGAAGGGTGGATCGGGCGCCCTGAAGCTCCCATTCCTCCAGTTCTCCATGCTGCACGGCAGAAAGCTGCGCCATGATCTCGTCATAGGCGCGCTGATAATTTTCAAATTCAATGCCGGAAGAAACCGTGATCAATCCCTTCTGGCGGTGGTAGATAGAAGAAGCATAATAGCAAAGAGACAGCTTCTCTCGCACATTCATAAATAACTTCGAGTTGCTGCTGCCGCCGAAAAGGGTGTTGCCCATCAGCAGTGCAGTGTGGTCGGTGCTGCCGCAGGAAAAGCCCATTCCAAGCTTCCCCTGGGTGACATCCATAGTATCCGTCACATAGTTCACTTCTTCCCGGGCAGCATGGGGAAGAACGGCACACCGCTCCCGGATGACCTTCCGGGGCAGGGCGGAAAAGGCAGACTGCAGCGCGCTTTCCACACGGCGGATATCCGCGCTGCCACTGTAGAACAGCTCCAGCCGGGCAGTGGAGATCAGCTCCCGGTACTGGGTATAAAGCTTCTTGGGCTGGAGCTTCCCGGCCGTTACCTCGCTGCCAAGGCGGGAAATGCCGTAGGGCTCGCCGGCGCACAGCTCCTGCATGAGGCGGCGGTCGGCGTAATCCCGCTTGTCGTTGATAAGGCTGCGGATGGCATCCAGCAGATTGTTTTTCTCGCTTTCAAAATAGCCGCGAACAAAGCGGCCCCTCTCTGTTGCGGGATCACAGATCAGCTCTCCCAGAAGAGCCGCCACCGGCTCCAGCAGCTTTTCACCGCCGGGGGCGAAGCTGTCGTCAATGAGACTGGCCACAAAACCGATGCACTGGGTCTCCCCTTTTTTCCGCACGGTATAATCAATGCTGGCGCCGTAAAGCTTGTCCAGGCGGGCGGCCAAAGTGCCCATATCCGGATATGTCACCGTGCCGCGGCGCAGCACTGCGCAAAGCAGGGCGTTTGCCGAGGCGGTATCCTCCCGCAAAGGCACAACAAACTGAGCGGAAAGCAGACTGGTTTTGAATTTTCTGGCCTGCAGATATGTGAGATTCACGCCGTCGGCCAGCTGCTTACGGATCACATCCATGACTTCAGCTCCTTTGTATGGGCAAAGGGAGATATACCCGGTATATCTCCCTTTGCTTAAATAAATATGAAAATGGTTTAAGCGGGGATTACAGCAGACGCAGCATGTTCTCGTGGCCGATCATCTTGACCTCAGCCTCAGAGAAGCCGACCTTGCGCAGCTCGTCCACAAATGCGGGCAGATGAGAAGCATCCTCCAGGCCCTCCAGCAGGTGAGGATCGCGGCCCAGGAACTCGCAGAAGTCGAAACCGCAGACAACGTGCTCAACGCCCATGACCTCGGCCATGTGAGCGGCATGCTGAGCAAGGTAAGCACCGTTCTGCAGGGCGGGATCAGCAGAGATGAAGTTGTGGTAGCAGTTCAGACCCACAACGCCGCCGGTCTCCTTGATGGCCAGCATCATATCGTCAGTCAGGTTGCGGATATGATTGCACATGGAGCGGCAGTTGGAGTGGGTGGCGATGACGGGCTTGCTGGCCATCTTGATGATGTCCCAGAAACCGCCGTCATTCAGGTGGGAAACATCAACGAGGATATTGCGGTCCTCCATGATGCGGATGGCTTCCTTACCCAGATCGGTCAGACCCTCGGTCTGCTCGCCACCGCGGCAGCCGCAAGCCAGATCGTTCTTCTCGTTCCAGGTCAGCATAGCCATGCGGGCGCCGAAATCGGCATAATAAGTATCGATCTTGCTCAGGTCCTTGCCAATGGCAGCCATGCCCTCGACAGTAACAAAGCCGTAGATCTTGCCCTCAGCCTTGGCCTTGCGGGCCTCCTCTGCGGTGCGGACGATGCTCAGCCAGTCAGCAGCCTGAGGGATATCAGCCTTGGCCTGCATGATCATGTTCTCGGTGAGGCCGGCATAGGTGTCGCCTTCCTTCTCGGGGTTGGACCAGATAGAGAAGCCAACGCCCTCGACCTGACCCTTCTGCAGACGCTCCTTGTGGCATCTGGTCAGAACGTTCTCTTCACCCTCGTTGCGGCGGCGGGCAACATCCCAGAAAATGTCGGCATGTACGTCAAAAACCATTTCTCAATTCCTCCATAAAATTAAAATTTTTTCATCACTTCGGTCTTTTGCAGAGTCAAAAAGCTTAACATTTGCATACGCATCCAGAATGAAACACAGTATACACTGGTAGTATATAGTATTTCCTGCATTTGCGCAAGACTGCTGCAGAATTTTGGAGGGAACACCTTATTTTCTCCTTCTTTTTTTGGCGTTTTTACCAAATCCAGAATTTGGCTGAAACTTGACCGTTTTTTTCGTTTTTTAAAAAAATATTTTCAGATTTTACTTGACTTTTGATGCTGAATCCTGTAAACTAATTCCTGTTGTAAAGGCTCAAAACTTTACAGAAAGGCAAAAAGCTTTACAGAAAGGAGCATTTCCATGAAAAATCAGACTTATCGGATGTCTATGCTCTTCGATTTTTATGGCGAGCTCCTGACTGAGCGGCAGAAGGAGTTCTTCGATCTCTATTATAATGAAGACCTTTCCCTTGCCGAGATCGCCGAAAACGCCGGCATCTCCCGCCAGGGTGTTCGGGATGTGATCGTCCGGGCTGAGGCCGCCATGCAGGAGATCGAAGATAAGACCGGCATCATCCGCCGTTTCGAGGCGCAGCGCCCTCATCTGGATGCCATCGAAGCCGCCGCTGCCGAAGTCAAGACCATCAATTACCGCCGCTATGACGATCCCCGGCTCACTGAGCTGTCCGATCTGATCTGCGCGGAAGTTTCTGCCCTGAAGGATTAAGCTATGGCATTTGAAGGACTTTCCGAAAAACTGAATGCAACATTCAAGCGCCTGCGCGGCAAGGGCCGCCTGACCGAAGCCGACGTTAAGGAGGCCATGCGCGAGGTCCGCCTGGCCCTTCTGGAAGCAGACGTCAGCTATAAGGTGGTCAAGGAGTTTGTCAAGACCGTCACAGAGCGGGCCATCGGCTCCGACGTGCTGGACAGTCTCACCCCCGCCCAGCAGGTCATCAAGATCGTCAATGACGAACTGACCTCTCTCATGGGTGGTTCCACCTCCCGCCTTTCCATGGCCAATAGCGGCCCCACCGTTGTGATGATGGTAGGTCTGCAGGGTGCCGGTAAGACCAC
>JAFQRI010000088.1 GCA_017410185.1 Oscillibacter sp.
CCATGCCGCCGGTGAGGAAAATGAACACATCCTCATCGCTCCTGCGGCCCAGCTCCTCCGGCTTTGCCAGCACGTCGCCAAAGCTCACCATATGGTTGGCGTCCACCTCGCCCCGGGCTACCATCAGCAGCAGCTTTGCCGAGGGGTGGCCGGCGTTCACCCCCAGCAGCCGCTCGGGATCGTGGCGGAGCTCATCCAGCCAGTCCTTATGCATCTTCCAGTTATCAAAGACCACGCTATGCTTGAGCAGGGCCTCCCTGGAGAACATGGCGGCGCCGGTGCGCATGGAGCTGAGAAGGTTGGCAGACATGAGGGCCAGAGGCGCGCCGGTATCGGGATCGTTGAGCATGACGGTGAGGATGGAGCGGGGCAGACCCTTTTTCTGGTTTTCAATGTTGGAGCCGTACCACTTGTTGCCGCAGACGTTGAAGCGGCCGCCCACGTAGGCGGGCATAGCCATGAAGCGGCGGTCAGGGCCGGCCATGGGCATCTTCTCAGAGCGCTTTTCCTCCGGGAACCAGAGCATCATGCCGTGGTGGTTCTCGCTGGGACTGCCCATGAGATAGTCCCCCTGCCCCATGACCTGAAACATATCGTCCATGGACTGGACGCACTTTTTCATGTCCATCACGCCGGCTTTGATCATATCGGGCTCGTTCAGATAGAGAAACTTCAGGCTCATCGCGGATTCTCCTTCTCAATTCATATTTATATATAATGTATGGAACGGACTTTCCCCTTCCAGTATAGAAGTCCTTTTTCCTTTTGTATAGTCGATGATCACGGACATTTTTATCGAAAAAAGCGATGAAACACCCCCTCGGTGAGGGGGTGTTTTGGTTGGATCTCAAATATCAGCCAGATGCTCCATATTCTTTCGCACGCCGTCGCAGCAGGCGTGGAAGGTGGCAAGCTCTTCCTCCGTCAGGGGCAGCTCGATGACCTGCTCTACGCCGTCCTTGCCAATGAGGCAGGGAACGCCAACGAAGAGGCCCTCCTCACCGTACTCGCCGCAAAGCTCCATGCTGGCGGGCATGATGGCCTTTTCATCGTGGAGCACGATATGGACCATGCGGGCAGCAGTGGTGCAGATGCCGTACTCGGTGCACTTCTTGCCGCTGTAGGTGACCCAGCCGCCGCCGATGGACTCCTTCTTCAGTGCCTCCCGGTCGAAGCGGAAGCGCTCGTCGGTCTCCGCCCACTTATCCAGCGGCATGCCCCGGAAGGACACGCAGGACCAGGGTGCGAACTGCAGCGCGCCGTGCTCACCCATCATGTAGGCAGTGATGGACTTGTGGTCCACGCCGGTCTGACGGTTGAGGGCGCTGAGGAGGCGGGAGGTATCCAGGCCGGTGCCGGTGCCGAAGACACGGCCCTTGGGAAGACCCAGATGCAGGGCAAGCTCCCGGGTGACGATATCGCAGGGGTTGGTGATGTTGATAAGAACGCCGGCAAAGCCGCTTTCCTTGATCTTGTGGGCATAGCCCCGGACGGCCTTGATGGTGAAATCCATTTCGCTCAGGCGGTCGTGGGTCTCCAGCAGCTCGATCTTGCCAACGGAGTTGACGATCACATCGCAGCCGCCAAGATCCGCGAAGTCGCCGCCGTTCACCGTGACCCGGTGGGGCATGTAGGCAACGGCGTCACGGAGGTCCTGCACCTCGCTTGCCAGTTTCTGGGGGTTATGATCCACCAGCACCAACTCGTCCGCGATGCCCTGAATGGCAAGAGCGTATGCAACATGGGCGCCCACATGGCCAAGGCCAATGATACCGACTTTTCTGGTTTTCATAAGTTGATCTCCTTTAAAAAGATATTGGAATTCTATCACATACCGAAATTGGGGAACAGGACCAGGGTATACAGCACGGCCAACACCATGTACAGCGTGAGGACGATGGCGTAAGCCACGAAGGTCTTGTGCATGACCTTGCTTTCGTTGCCCACCTCGCCGACGGTGGCGCAGGCGGCGACGGTATTGTTGGGGCAGATGAGGTTGCCGAGGGAAGCGCCTGCGTTCTGCCCGGCAAAGACGGTGATGGGGTTCATGCCCAGCATGGCGGCAGCCTCGGTGTGCATGCCGGCGAACATGACGTTAGAGCCAAGGCCGGTGCCCGTCATAAAGGCGCCCATGGAGCCGATGAACACGGCGGCAGCGGGATAGAGCATACCGGCCAGATCCGCGATGGACTGGGCCAGCAGGCTCATCATACCGGTGGTGGAGGACTGCATGATGTAGCTGAGGACCAGGAGGCTGCCCATGGTGATGAGGACGGGGACAACGTTCTTCGCGGTGCCCTTGAAGATCTCAAAGAGCTCCCTGCGGCTGATACCAAGGGTGAATGCACCCAGAACGCCGCACACAAGGATGACCGCGTCCACCCAGACGATGTAACCGAAGGTGCACATGAGGGCAAAACCGTTTTCCACGAAGGCGGGAACACCGTAGCGGATGGTGGGGAGCATGATGAGCATGTAGATGTAAGGAGACATGGCGCGGAAGGCACTGTACTTCCGGGCGCTGTCGGCAGCAACAGCGTAGCGATACTCCTCAGGGGTCTTGATGGGGACGAACTTCACATAGGCAACAGAGAGCAGGATGGAGATGAGGCCGGTGCCCATGGAGGTGACCTCGGGCCCCACAAAGTTGCTCAGGAGGAACATGGCGGTTCCGGTGGTGACGCCGGCGTAGCACAGATAGGGAACGATACCCTTATAGCCCTTGCGGCCAAAGGCCATGCCCACCATGATGAAGGGGATGATCATGGCGCCGAACATGTGGATGCGGCCCACCATGGCGGAGTTGAGGGCGTTGGTGGAGATACCGGCCTCCACCAGGCTGATACCGCCGTTGATGGTGGTCAATCCCGCGCCGCCCCAGGAGCAGGGGGTGGCGTCGCCCAGCAGGGCAACAGCGATGGCGGTGATAGGATCAAAGCCCAGCGCCACCAGGAAGGGAGCGGCGATGGCGGCGGGAGCGCCGGCGCCGGCGGCGCCCTCCAGGAAGATGGTCATCTGCAGACCGATGACGATAAGCTGCACACGGCGGTCTTCGCCGCTGAGGCGGGCCACAGTGTTTTTCACATCTTCAATGGCGCCGGTATACTTCAGCGTGTTGAGGATGACGAAGGCGCCGAAGACCATCATCACGATCTTGAAGCCTTCCTTGATACCCTTCCAGAGGCTGGCATCCAGAACGGTGACATTCTCCTTGAACGTAAGGCCGTCAATATTGAAATAGGTCAGAGCCAGCAGCGCCGTCCAGGCAAGGGCGATGGGGGCTACTTTCATTGCGGGCTTCTTCATCAGCAAAATGCCCACGAGAACAACGGCGATGGGGCTGGCAGCCATGGCAAAATTCAATGCGTTCATAAGGGTTCCTCTCTTCCAAAGTAGTTGCTTTTATACAAAAGGAAGAGGCCCTTCCCGGAACGGGGAAAGGCCTCTTCTTCGTATACACTGTCTGTATTTATCCGAAGAACGGTCCTTTCCCACCGCTGGAAATCAGCAGGCCCAGCAGGGAAATAAGAATAATGGACACCATGGTAATGGTGTCCAGAATAACGGCAATATTGGCGCAGGAGAACATACCCTCAGCCTGAGCTGCGGGACCCATGTTTTCAGAGCGGTTCATCATCTGATACATGGCCGGTTCTCCTTTCACGTTTCAAAGCATCGCTTTGTTGATGTTTACTCTACACACCAGACAACAAAAAGTCAAGCCCATTTCCAACCTTTTGTCGTTTTCAGTTGTTGAACAGATTATTGCGTCGAAAAATCGTTTTTCTTTGTATACTTTGCACAGCGATTCACTGTTTTTTACTGTGTGTTGTCTGATTCCGTTTTCATACGTCATACCTCTCGATTTTCAAAAAATGTGCCGCCCTCGCGGGCAGCACATTCAACGTTTCAAAAAAGCCCCGCAG
>JAFQRI010000089.1 GCA_017410185.1 Oscillibacter sp.
TGGCAACGAACACCAGAGTCTGCAGGTATGCAAGGCCGTAAGGAGCGAGAACCAGAGTCTGCACGGGCCATGCCACAATGGCAGTGAGCACCATCACCACGGTGACGGCAGCGCCCATGATGGCAGACTTCTTGGTGTTATCGGCATGGCCCAGCAGGGTGGTGATGCCCAGATAGCTCTGCAGGGCGCAGTTGTTCAGCACGATACCGCTGAGCAGGATGGCAAAAATCGTGTTTTCCATTATGCAACCTCCTCATTCTTCTCGCAGATACCGGCAGCGGCGCAGGCAAAGCCTTCGCCCGTCATTTTGCCGGCGGGGGAGAGCTTGCTGATGACAGCAGCCACGAAGCTGTAGACGATAAAGCCGCCGGGAGCCATGGTCAGCGCGGGGATGCGGTAGTCGGCGAGGAAAGCCAGCTCCTTGCCGGCGATGCTGGCGCTGCCCAGCGCCTCACGGATGACGCCCATGACCACCAGAACTGCCAGGAAACGCAGACCGTTTTTCACACTGTCAGCGATCACAGCGCCCATGCCGCGCTCTGCGGCAGACTCCTCGGTACCGAAGATCAGCAGATCCACGGCGGCCACAGTGATATAGATGCCCAGCATCTTATAAACATCGGGGAGGAAGGCGTTCATCAGCATCTGCAGGATGGAGACAAAGCCGGCGATGATGAGAATATAAGCGGGAACACGGCCGCTTGCGGGGATGACCTTCTTCAAAGCGGCCATCACGATGCCGGAGAGCAGCATCACAACCAGAACGGCTGCGCCCATACCGGCAGCGCCCAACACGGTGGCGGTAGCGCCCATGGCGGGGCAGGCGCCCAGGAACAGGATCAGCAGAGGGTTCTCTGCGACCACATTACGCAAAGTCTTTTCGCTCATTACTGTGCGCCTCCTTTCACGGTTTCAAATGCGGCAAATACGTCCTTGGTGGCAACTCTCATAGCGTCGCTGGTCATGGTGGCGCCGGAGATGGCGGAGATATCGTCGCTCCAGGTGCCGGAGGTCTGGCCCTTGAAGCCGTCCTTGTAGGAGCCGGGCTCCAGCGTGTAGTCGCTGAAGTACTCGGCGTGGAAGATCAGCTCGTCCACATGAATACCCACGATGGTGCCGGCCTCATCCAGCACATAGTACACACCCATGACCTCATTGCCGTAGCCATAGCTTCTGGAGACCAGACCATAGTAGACGGTGCCGTCCTTTTCCAGCGTATAGGCACTGGTAACGGAGTTGAAGATATCACCCACGGGGATGGCGGTGACCACAGCATCGGGCAGCAGGAGGTTCATTCTCTGCATGTCCTTTTCCACATTGCCGGCAATGTTGGCAGCAGTGTGGGCCTTGACAGTCTCAGCAACATTTGCGTAGTCACCGGTGACGTCAGCGCCTTCCACATTGAGGATCTTCACGCTGCCGCTGGCGTTGGTCACAGCCAGCAGGGCGGCGTCACCCTCCTGCACGAAGTAACCGAAGCCGGAGTTGTTGGGAGCCTTCAGGATCTTGAGGATGGAAGCGCCGTCACCCTCCAGCTCCTCGGCCTGAGAGATGCCCTTGTCATTGACAAGGCCGGTATGGGCGGCAGGGATCAGCTCCAGCAGCAGCTGGTCATTGCTCTTGACGCCGGCAGCCATGAGTTCGTTGGCGATCAGAGCATTCATGCCGTCGGCAACAGCGTCGCGGAAGGCAACGGAGGAGTAGGTGCAGCCGGCAACGATCTGCACATCAGCCAGAGTGGAGTCCTGACCGATAAAGGTGCCGGGATACTCAGCGCCGAAGTCCTTGGTTTCGGGATAGGCATCCAGCTGAATGCCGGAAACCTTGCCCTCGGCATCCACGGCGAAGGTCAGCTCGATGGCATCGCCGGTGTAACCCTTGGTGGTGGACATTTTCAGAGCGAAGCCCAGGCCGGAGGTCTCCTGATAGATGGCCTGAACGGTTTCGGGCACATCCACCAGAGCGGTCTCCACGCTGCCGTCAGCCATGTACAGGACCTCGAAGTTATCGGCTTCGGGCATTACGGCGAAGAGGGGAGCGTAGGCAGCAGAGGAGTTGTTGCTTTCAATGATAGGGCCGGTGACAGTGTTCAGGCCGAACATTGCCGCAGAGAATACGGCAAACAAGGCCACAAGAACTACCAGCGTCTTTCCGGTTTCTTTCATTACTTTACACCTCCCAGAGGTTCTTTGGCAGTCAGCTTCTCAATGAAGGGGGTCAGGATGTTCATGATGAGAATAGAGAAGGAGACGCCTTCGGGATAAGCACAGAAGTAGCGGATGATGAAGGTGATAACGCCGCAGCCAAGGGCGAAGACCACGCGGCCGCGCACGGTGATGGGGGTGGTCACATAGTCGGTAGCCATGAAGATGGCACCGATGAAGAGACCGCCGGAGAGGATCTGGCTGAGAGCCATGTTGACATCACCGGTGAAGACCAGATACAGCACAAACACGGTGGCGATGAACACCACGGGGGTGTGCCAGGTGATGACCTTGCGCACCAGCAGGTAGGCAAAGCCGACGAGAAGTGCGAGGATGCAGGTCTCGCCGATGGCGCCGCCGTGGAGGCCCAGGAACAGGTCCATCAGCTCCAGAGACTCACCCTTGGCGAGCTGCTCCAGAGGAGTGGCGGTGGTGACGATATCCACGATGGTGGGGTTGGCGCCGCCGGCAACGGCAGAGAAAGCCACCAGCATGAACACACGGCCGGTGATGGCGGGGTTTGCGAAGTTATGACCCAGACCGCCGAACACGCACTTGACGCAGATGATAGCGAAAAGCGTACCCACAACGCACTGCCATGCAGGCACGTTGGTGCTGAGGTTCAGAGCCAGCAGCAGACCGGTGACAACGGCGCTGAAATCGCCGATGGTCTGCTTTTTCTTGCAGACGATGTTGAACACCGCCTCACCGATCACGGCGGTGAGCACGCAGGAGAGGAGAACCACCAGAGACTTCATGCCGAAGATCACGACGGCTGCGGCAGTAGCGGGCAGCAGAGCGATGACTACGTCCAGCATGATGCGGTTGGAAGAAGCGCCGCTGTGAATGTGAGGCGCGGCGGAGATTTTCAGATTCATCACGGCTTATTTCCTCCCTTCCGTAGTATGTTCCGCTTTGTACTTCTTTACAAAGCGCTTGGCCTGCAGATTCTGGGCCATGAGGGGCTTGTGAGCAGGGCAGACGTAGGAGCAGCATGCGCACTCGATGCACTGGCCGATGGAATACTCCTGCAGGCGGATGAAGCGCTGATCCTCATCCTCCAGCTCGGCGGCGCGGGCAAGGGCTGCGGGGTTGAGACTGACGGGGCAGTTGGCCACGCAGCGGCCGCAGCGGATGCAGGAGGTGGGCTCGAAAGTCTTGGCCTCCTTGGGAGTCATGGCCAGAATGGCGTTGGTGGCCTTCTGGGTGGGCTCACTCATGGACTTGACGGCAAGACCCAGCATGGGACCGCCGATGAGCACCTTGCCGGGCTCGCAGCTGAGGCCACCGGCCTGCTCAAAGAGGTGCTCGATGGGAGTACCAATGGGAGCCACCAGATTCTTGGGCTCCTTGACAGCGGAACCGTCCACAGTGACGATGCGGTCAATCAGAGGCATACCGTCTTCCATGTACTGTGCCATCTTGGCAAGAGAGGAGATGTTGATGATGATCACGCCGAGGGAGGCCAGACGCTGACCGCCCTTGACCACCTGACCGGTAACGTTGTAGAGCAGCACCTGCTTGGCGCCCTGGGGATAGATGCTGGGCAGGGGGAGAACTTCCACAGAGGAATCTCCGGAGAAAGCCTCACGGAGGGCGGCGATAGCGTCGGGCTTGTTGTCCTCAATGCCGATGACAAAGCGCTTGGACTTCATCCACTTGCGCAGGACTTCCACACCCTTGACGATGAGATCGCTGTGCTCCACCATCATGCGGTGGTCGGAAGTGATGTAGGGCTCGCACTCCGCGCCGTTGATGAGGACGGTGTCGATCTGGTTTCTGCGCACGGCAGCAAGCTTGCCCCACAGGGGGAATGCTGCGCCGCCAAGGCCCACGATACCGCTTTCTGCGATAACCTCGAGGAACTCCTCGACATCGTTGGCCACGGGAGCCTTGATGGTGGGATCCTTTTCCATCTTGCCGTCGCTCTCAATGCGGATGATCTGCACGGAACGGCCGTCAGCCTGAGTATAGGGCTCGATGGCAGTCACAGTGCCGGAAACGGTGGCGTGGACGGGAGAGGAGAAGCCGGTGGCGCCGCGCTCGGCAATCTTCTGACCTACGCGGACATAGTCACCCACAGAAACGATGGGCTCGGCAGGAGCGCCGGCGTGCATGGTCATGGGAAGCAGAACTTCCTTAGGCGGAGCAATGCGGACAGACTGGCAGGCCGCAGTGTTCTTGTGATGATGCAATTTCAAAGTGGAGATGTTTTTCTTGGGTTGCATCTGATTCCTTCCTCCTTTGTTTTTCTGAAATTATGAATACTCGGGCCACATCAATTTGAAAGGAGCTGTGTAAAGCCTTCGGTATAACGCTGGGTGCCGTCAGAGAAGATCCAGAGCACCTCAACGTCGTCAAAGGTCTTCAGAAGAGACATCCCTTCGTCACAGGGCATGCAGAAAAGCGCCGTGGAAAGGGCATCGGCAAGACCGCTGTCCTCTGTGATCACCGTGATGGATGCACAGTGGTCGGCAGGGAAGAGGGTGTCCTGATCGATGATGTGGTGATATTGCGTGCCGCCGACGGTAAAGAACCGCTCATAGTTGCCGGAAGTCACGCAGGAGGTGTTCTGCAGGTCAACCTTTGCGGCGAAAGCTTCGTCGGGGCGGGCGGGATCCTTGATGCCGGTGGTCCAGCCGCTGCCGTCAGGCCGGCTGCCGATAATGCGAATATTGCCGCCAACATTCAGCACATAACCGGAGACTCCCTCTCGCACCAAATGTTCAGCGGCCTGTTCGGTGGCATACCCTTTACCCAGAGCACCGACGTCGATAGAGGCTGCAGGATCGCTCAGGCGAACGGTACCGGCGGCAGCATCGATCTCCAGAGAGGAGAAATCAATGTGCTTTGCGGCTTCCGCAAGCGCTTCTTCGTCGGGCAGGCGTGCCGTGGAGGGATCTTCCCCGGCTGCCGTCCGGCAATCGTGCCAAATGCTCAGGACTGCACCCATCAGGATGTTCATCTCACCATTGGTTTTCTCATACAGATCTTCCGCATACAGCAGAAACTCAATCAGTTTTTCATCCACGCTGAGAGGCTCTCCGCCTGCGAGGCGGTTGATGGTGCACAAATTGTTGATGCCCGAATACTCATGATAAATATCAAAAAGCTTGTGATATTCCGACAGAATATCAGAAACCTCGGCGGAGCGAGCATCAAACTCTTCCGCCGAGTCTCCTGCATAATTATAGACATAGGAGACGGTGTCGAAAAAGTTGAAATAGGCCTTGCCCATGGGGGCGGCTGCAGGCTCCTGTTTCTCCGCGCAGCCGGTCATGCATAAAAGCATGGTCAGCACGCAGCAAAAAGCCAGTTCTCTTTTCAGCATTTTCAAACACTCATCTCCTATGTCCGTTCAAAAAGTCTTAGCGGGCGTAGTCAGCGGCGCGGGCGATGACCTCCATCATGCCGGTGATCTGCATGGTGCAGGAGGCATACAGGGTCTCGTCAGCGGGAACGGCGTAGCCGTGGTCGTTGGTCTTGGTCTCGATAGCGCGGACCTCAGCAGCGGTCTTGCCGGTGGTATAGGCAGAGAAGGCTGCGGACTGAGCATCCCACTCGGCGATAGCGGCGCCATAAGCGACCATGCCGTAGGCCTCGCCCAGCTCGCGCTTGGTGCCCTTGTAGTCAGCACCCAGGATAGCACCATTGGTGTCGAAGGAGATCTTGGGCTGGGTAGCGTCGTTCAGAGCGGCCAGGATCTTGCCGTCAGCGCCCACAACGGAAGCGCCGAACTCAGAGTACAGCTTGGCAACACCGTCAGCGTCGGCGCTGGCAGCGGTGGACTCGGAAGCCTCGGAGACAGCGGCAACGCCCAGAGTGAACTCATCGGCCTGGAACTCAACAGCGAACTTGTCCTCGCAAGCCTTGGCAACGGCCTCGATGAAGTCGGTGATCTGCATGGAGCAGCCGGCGCTCAGCAGAGCCTCGTCAACAGCGATCAGGTGGCCGCCGGCCTCCTGAGTCTCGATGGCGCTGACCTCAGCGGCGGTCTTGCCAACAACATACTCCTCGAAAGCCTTGGCCTGAGCATCCCACTCCAGCATCACGCCATCGCCGTTGTTGTCAACGATGCCGGCCATGCCGTAGTCAGCACCCAGCTCCATCTTGGTCTTGAAGGTCAGGGCGGTGTCAACAGCGCCGCCGGTGATGTCCATCTTGTTCTGAGCAACGTCGATGCGGCACTGAGCGATCTTGCCGGCCTCGTCAACGACGACTACAGCAACGGTAGCGTCGACCTGAGCCAGGTTCTCCTTGGAGCTGGCGGTGCTCAGCACAACGCCCATACCCAGCTTGTAGGAAGCGGCCTCGGCAGGGGTGGAAGCGGCAGGAGCGGAAGCAGCGGGAGCAGATGCGGCGGGGGCGGAAGCAGCGGGAGCCTCTTCCTTGGCACCGCAGCCGACCAGAGCCAGCATAGAGCAGGCGACCAGGGCGGAAGCGATGATTCTCTTGAAGTGATTCATTTGTTTCTGTCCTCCATAATAATGATTCATTGTCTTCTTTTATTTTTAGGTTCCGTTGGACTCTGCGCACCCTCCGAAACAAAAAAAACGATGTAAAAAATGTTCCCTTTCGCAAAAAAGTACGGCAGTCCGATGGGGGCTACCGCAGCTGATCCTTTGCATATGAAAAATACACGGATAAAACCAAGGGAAAATGTTGCGGAAACGCAACATATAAACAATACATTCTTAACGGTAATTTGTCAACAGATTATTGCATTTTTCTTTGTGGAAAAATTGGCTTTTTTGAAAGTATTCGTAAGGTTTTCCGGATTATTGGCGAGGAAGGGCACAAGTATGGGGTTTTGTGAAAAGGAGACTTTCGTCAGGGGAGGGGAAAGGGAAAACCGCTGCGAACAGCAAGCCGTTCACAGCGGTGTGGCGGAGATGAAGGGATTCGAACCCTTGCACGGTGTTACCCGCCTACCGCATTTCGAGTGCGGACCCTTCAACCACTTGGGTACATCTCCATTGCCCAAATATTATGCCACAGATCCGTTACGTTTGCAAGAGGGAAGCGCATAAGATGAAGGAGGAAAAGGGGAGAGGAGCGCTGTATGCGATATATCTGTATTCCGGGGAAGAGGAAGTGTTTTCAAAATTATTATCGGGCCGCTGTGCGCTGTGGCGGCACAGTGGTCAGCGATCCGGCGGAAGCGGAGCTTCTGATTCTGCCCGGCGGCGGGGATATAGAGCCCTGGCGCTATGGAGCGGAGAATACCGCTTCCCGGGGCTTCGAACCCCGCCGGGACGAGGAAGAACTGAAGCTGACCGAACAGTTTCTGCAGGCGGGGAAGCCGGTTATCGGGATCTGCCGGGGAATGCAGCTTCTCAATGTGTTCTTTGGGGGAACACTGGTACAGGATATCCCCGGTCACAGTCAAATGGCAGGGGAGGACCGCTTTCACGCCACTGCCATTGCAGCATCCTGCCTGCGGGAGCTTTACGGCAAAGCCTTGGTCGTCAACAGCGCCCACCATCAGGCGGTGCAGAGGCTTGGGAAGGGGCTTCGTGAGATCCAGTGGGCAGAAGATGGCGTGGTGGAAGCCATACAGCATGAGCGGTTTCCGGTTTTAGGGCTGCAGTGGCATCCGGAGCGGCTGGGAAAACAGGGCCTGCGGCTGTTTTACAGGATTATGGAAGACTGTAAAAATTTTTGAAGAAAAATAAAACTACCCCTTGACAGAAAAGAAAGCTCATGTTAATATAACCAAGCTGACATTTCCCCGGAGGGCTACGCAGGTGTAGCACAATGGTCAGGGCACCAGCCTTCCAAGCTGGGGATGCGAGTTCGATTCTCGTCACCTGCTCCATGAAATGCGCCAGTAGCTCAGCTGGATAGAGCAACTGCCTTCTAAGCAGTGGGCCAGGGGTTCGAGTCCCTTCTGGCGTGCCAGCTCTCTTTGGGGATGCTTCAGCAGATTCCGTCCGCAGATGTGGTGGGTGTAGTTCAATTGGCAGAGCACCGGATTGTGGTTCCGGGCGTTGTGGGTTCGAGTCCCATCACCCACCCCAGACAA
>JAFQRI010000090.1 GCA_017410185.1 Oscillibacter sp.
CTGCAGCGCACTTCGTCGACACAAGCTCCGCATCACTCACTTCCGCCATAATGGCAAAAGCTCATTCGCTGCGCTGCGTCTCCTCTCCCCACATGACCCGCTTCGCTGGGCTCATGCGGGGTTCCCCTTCCGCCGTAGGCATCCAATACGCACGTTTGCAGGGCGAGATGTATTTTCGTCCACGTACACGCCGCGGCCGAAAATCTATTATGCCTTTTTCACCGCTGCCGCGGCGAAACCCTGCGGGGCTTTTTTGACACGCTGAAAAGCGCCGCGAAAGCGGCGCTTTTGCTGAGAAACGGAAAGAATGATGGAAAAAAGATGCGAAAAATCTGTCCTCGTCCGTTGACATTTTTTGAAAGCGGTATATAATGGACGCATGCATGATAGAGGCGCGAATGGCAAGAGTATCCCACCCTTTCAGGGAGCAGGCTCCGGGTGGAAGAAAGGGACATTCGCCGAGGTTTTGCTTCCAGCCTGTCAGGGAAGCAGGGCCGGGCCGGAGGAGAATATCTTTCGGACTGTCGCACAGGATCTGTGCGGAGCGCTGTCGTGAGTCCGGGATTACCGTGGAGTCATGACGTCTGTCATGGCTCAATATTTTTTGTGTAGGAGTGAAACCTATGAGAAACCTGAGACGGCGGTTCCTTCCGCTGCTGGCAGTGATGCTGCTGATCACCGCCATGACCACCACTGCTTTCGCTGTTGACCCCACGGAGGAAGCAGGCACCAAAATGATCGAATGTCCCGACTGCGGCGCAAGCACTGCCTGCATGAACTGCTACGGTCTGGACGCCGAGTGCGGCGACTGCGGCGGCGCAAATGTCTGCGCAAGCTGCGAAGGCACCGGCTATGTGGAGTCTCCCAGCAAGTATTTCAACACCATCTGGTCTCTGCTGCCCCCCATCATCGCCATTGCTCTGGCCCTGCTGACCAAGGAGGTCTACAGCTCCTTGTTCCTGGGTATTCTGGTGGGCGGCGCCCTGTATGCAAACTTCGGGTTTGAGGGCACTGTGACCCATGTCTTCAGCGACGGTATCGTTTCCGTCCTGTCCGACGGCTACAATGTGGGCATTCTGATCTTCCTGGTCATTCTGGGCGCCATGGTGTCCCTGATGAACAAGGCCGGTGGTTCCGCAGCCTTCGGCCGCTGGGCCCAGACCCACATCAAGAGCCGTGTCGGCGCACAGCTGGCCACCATTCTGCTGGGCTGCCTGATCTTCATTGATGACTATTTCAACTGCCTGACCGTCGGTTCCGTGATGCGTCCCGTTACCGATAAGTACAATGTTTCCCGTGCAAAGCTGGCCTACCTCATTGACGCCACCGCAGCCCCCGTCTGCATCATTGCCCCCATCTCCTCCTGGGCTGCTGCCGTTGCCGGCTTTGCTGAGGACGGTCAGGGCCTGAACCTCTTCATCCGCGCCATTCCCTTCAACTTCTACGCCATCCTGACCATCGTGATGATGGTGGGTATGGTGATGATGCAGAAGGAGTTCGGCCTGATGGGCATCCATGAGATCAACGCCCGCGAGAACGGCGATCTCTTCTCCGGCAAGAATCCTTATGCCCAGATGGAAGAGGATGTGGCCGAGGATAAGGGCACTGTGATGGACCTGGTGCTGCCCATCGTGGTTCTGGTCATCTGCTCTGTCATCGGTATGATCTATTCCGGCGGCTTCTTCTCCGGCGAGAGCTTTGTCTCCGCTTTCTCCAATTCTGACGCCTCTGTTGGCCTGATGCTGGGCTCTGCCTTCGCCCTGGTCTTCACCATTGCCTACTATCTGCTGCGCCGCCGCATGGCTTTCCGTGACATGATGAATGCCATTCCCGATGGCTTCAAGGCCATGGTTCCCGCCATTTTGATCCTGACCTTCGCATGGAGCCTCAAGGCCATGACCGACTCTCTGGGTGCCAAGTACTTTGTGCGTGACTTCGTGCAGTCCAGCGCTGCCGGCTTCCAGATGTTCCTGCCTGCCATCGTCTTCGTCATCGGCTGCCTGCTGGCTTTTGCCACCGGCACCAGCTGGGGCACCTTCGGCATGCTGATCCCCATCGTGCAGAACGTCTTCTCCATGGATAACCCTCTGGCCATTGTCTGCATCTCCGCCTGCATGGCCGGTGCTGTCTGCGGTGACCACTGCTCTCCCATTTCCGATACCACCATCATGGCTTCCGCCGGCGCCCAGTGTGACCACGTGAACCACGTGTCCACCCAGCTGCCCTATGCCATCACTGCCGCTGCTGTCAGCTTTGTTGCTTACATCATTGCCGGCTTCATCCCCAACGCCTTCATTGCCCTGCCCATCGCCATCGCTCTGATGATCGTGACGCTGTTCGTCATCAAGGCCATCAACGGCAAGAAGGCCTAAGCACATATGCATTTGTAAACCGCCTTGCAAAAGGCGGTTTACTTTTTTGCCCGGGTGTGATAGAATCACCGGGATATGATGAAAAAGGAGGGCGGAGCATGAGCCGTGAAAAAGTGCTGCAGCTTCTGCGCGCACAGGAGGGGTATCTCTCCGGTGAAGCCCTGAGCCGGGACCTTTCTCTCAGCCGGGCCGCCGTCTGGAAAGCGGTGGAGGGTCTTCGGAAGGACGGATATGAGATCGAAGCCCGCACGGGCCTTGGCTATCGCCTGATCTCCGTGCCCGATGTTCTGACAGAGGGGGAGATCCGCCGTTATCTTGGAAGCGGCGGTCTTCTGGGTTGTGAGCTGCACTGTCTGGACAGTGTGGACTCCACCAACACCTATGCCAAAAAGCTTGCCATGCAGGGTGCACCGGAGGGCACCGTGGTCATCGCCAACCACCAGACGGCGGGGCGGGGCCGCATGGGCCGTCAGTTTCAGTCTCCAAAGGATAAGGGCATTTATCTTACCCTGCTGCTGCGGCCATGTCTCCCGCCGGCGCGCCTTATGCCGGTGACGGCTATGGCAGGCGTCGCCGTGTGCGACGCGGTGGAAAAGGTCTGCGGCGTGCGGCCGGGGCTGAAATGGCCCAACGATCCTGTCATCGGAAAGCGCAAGCTCTGCGGCGTGCTGACGGAGATGTCTCTGGAGGGCGAAACGGGGCAGGTGCAGTATCTGGTGCTGGGCATTGGCATCAACATGAGCCAGACGGCGGAGGACTTTACGCCGGATGTTGCCCAGATCGCCACCTCCTTGAATACAAGTCTTGGGTGGGCGGTGTGCCGCTCGGAGCTTGCCGCCGCCCTGATCCGGGAAGTGGAGCGGCTATATCTGACGCTGCTTTGCGGCGATCTTTCCGAATATCTTGCCGCCTACCGCAGGGACTGTGTGAATCTTGGGAAAACGGTGCAGCTTCTGGGCGAGGAGCGGGAAGTGGTCACTGCCGTGGATATCGACGAGGAGTTTGGCCTTGTGGTGCGCACGGCCAATGGAGAAGAGAAGACGGTCCGCTCCGGCGAGGTGTCCGTGCGGGGCATGTACGGATATGTGGAGTAAGGGGGCGCGGCATTGAAAGAATTGATAGAGCTGTTTACAGCCTTTGCCCGGGTCGGTGTGATGACCTTTGGCGGCGGTTACGCCATGCTCCCTATTTTGCAGCGGGAGCTGGTGGAAAACCGGGGATGGGTGGAGGATGAAGAGCTGATGGATTATTTTGCTATCGGCCAGTGTACCCCCGGTATCATTGCCGTGAATACCGCAACCTTTATCGGGCAGAAGCGAAAGGGTATTTTGGGCGGTATTGCAGCGTCCTTAGGCGTGGTGTTCCCCAGTCTCGTGATCATTACGCTGCTGGCAGGGCTGATCTCCAACTTCGCCCATCTGCCGTGGGTGAAAAACGCCTTTGCAGGTATTCAGGTGTGCGTGTGCGTGCTGATCTTCAACGCCACGGTGAAGCTTTTGAAAAAGGCGGTCATTGATCGAAAGACGGCGGGGATCTTCCTTCTTGTGCTGCTGGGCAGCACGCTGCTGGATCTGTCCCCCGTGGTGTTTGTGGTGCTCAGCGCCTTTGCCGGCATCTGGCTGAAGGGCAAGGAGGCGTCGGCATGATCTATCTGCGGCTTTTTTACGAGTTTTTCAAGACCGGCCTTTTTGCCGTGGGCGGCGGCATGGCAACACTGCCGTTCCTCAAGGCCATTGGTGAGTCTACCGGCTGGTATACCTACAGCGACCTTTTGAACATGCTGGCGGTGTCGGAGTCTACTCCCGGGCCCATCGGCATCAATATGGCAACCTATGTGGGGTTCACCGTGGCGGGTTTTCCCGGCGCGCTGGTGGCTACTCTTGGAGAAGTGACGCCCTGCATCATCATCATTCTGATCGTGGCGGCGGTGCTGAAAAGCTTTCGCAATAACCCCTATGTGGACCGGGCCTTTTATGGCCTGCGTCCGGCCTCTGCGGGCCTGATCGGTGCGGCGGCTCTGGCTGTGGTGCTGGAGGTGCTGCTTCGCTGCTCCATCTATTTTGAGGAGGGGGCGCTGCTGGCAGGCGGTCTTCACCGCAGCGGCGGCGTGCATATATGGGGTGTCGCGCTGGCAGTGGTGCTGTATGTGCTGACCAACCATGTAAAGGTCACGAAGAAGCTTCATCCCATAGTGTTTATTATCGCCTCTGCCGTCATTGGCGTGGTGTTCCGGTTCGCCGGTGTTTAAAGAAGGAGAGAAAAAATATGAATACAAAAAGCACCAATACCCGTCTGGCCTTTTTTGTGCTGGTGGTAGCCATTATCGTGGGCATCGTGAGCCTTGTCTCGGTGCGTCCTCCCATTCCCAAGTCCATGGATGAGTTTTTCCCCCCTGTGGAGGAGATCGAGTATTTCAATATCGTGGCCGAGGGCGATATCTCCGGTTACCGCATTACCCGCGAGGACGAGGACATTGAGACGCTGGTGGGCCTTTGCGGAAAGGTTGAAATGCAGCAGGAGAGCAAGTCCTATGTGGGCAAGAAGTATGAGGGCACCATGTACCACATTCAGATGGCCTATTCCGGCACGGAGTATGATTTCTTCGTTACTACCGATGGCGCCATCTATCACGCCAACGGCAAGTATTTCATGGTCCAGGGCGAGGCGCTGGACGCCGTGTACAGTTGGTTGGCGGAGTTCTGCACCCCTGCACAGTAAAAATAGTCGAGGAGGCGGTTCATTGCGAACCGCCTCTTTTCAGCATGCGTCCTCTTCCGGAAAGTGCATCACGGAGACCTCGTAGGCTACCCGCTCCTCCACGCCGGCGTCGGTGGTTTTGTGATAGACCCGGCTTTGCACCCGTCCGTCGATCAGGAGGGAGTCTCCCACCTGCAGCTGCGCGGCGGCAAGGGCCAGCTGGCCCCAGGCGATGGCAGGCAGATAATCCGCCCGTCCGTACCGGCGGGGCACTGCCAGCATCATATCACAGATGCTGCGGCCCAGAGGGGTACGGCGGAAGACGGGAGGCTTGCAGATGCTGCCCCGCAGCAGGATGTGGTTGCAGTTTTCTCCCACCGGAGGGCAGAACTCCAGCGGATATACGGTAAGTACCAGCCGATTTCCGATACCAGTGCGGTTATTGAAGGAGCGCAGCTGCCCCCGCAGCCGCAGCTCCTGCCCCTGAGAGACATGCTCCAGTTGATATTCCGGAAGCAGCACCGGAAGAAGATCTGAGTCCCCGGAAAGACGGGGGACTTCCAGCATAAAGCGGTAAAAGCGGGTGTCCCGGTGGTCGTGGGACCATTCCGGCGCCGTGAGGACGGTGCCTTCCAGTGTGAGTTCGTTTTTTCCTTCCATGTTGTCCACCTCTCGTCGTGATGATGGAGCATATGAAAAAAGTTTACAGTTCAGAACTTGTATGGCCCCTCTCAGCGGCATATAATAGAAAAAAAGAATTTCGGAAGGAGAAGGATGATGGCAAACCTGCTGGACTATCTGGAGTGGCGAGGGGATCTGAGCATAGACCGGGATCCCTTCAACGAAGTGGATAATCTGATCCTGGCGGAGCTTTCCTTCGTGGATTTCCGGGGCATCGTACCGGAAAATGGGGCGCAGATCACGCTGCGCGAGGCGGCAGAGGCATATTTTGCCCGCGTTCCCGCAGGAGAGAAGATCGACATGGGTGTTCTGGTGCCGGATGTGATCCCGGAGATGCTGCGCCGCATGGCAGATGCGCCCCGCTTTGCCGAGATGAAGCTGAGCTTCTTTGCGGACCATCTGGACAATGAGAATGCCTTGCAGTTTGCTGCCCTCACGGTGGATACCGGTGACGGGCATATATATCTTGCCTTCCGGGGCACAGACGACACTCTTGCCGGGTGGAAGGAGGATTTCTCCATGGCCTGCGTGCCGGAGATCCCGGCCCAAAGTCTTGCGTCGGAGTATCTCCGGCAGGTGGGGCGGCAGTATCCGGAAAAGCTGCTGCGCCTTGGCGGTCATTCCAAGGGCGGCAATCTTGCCGTATGGGCGGCGTTGAGCGCACCGGAAAGCCTGCGGCGGCGCATTGAGCGGGTCTGGTCCAATGACGGTCCCGGCTTCCATGAGGATATTCTCGCAAGGCCGGAAAATTTTGATATGGCGGGGCGTATCGTTACCATGATCCCCCAGTCCTCGGTAGTGGGCCTTCTTTTGGAGCATGATGAGGATTATACGGTGGTGGAAAGCTCGGAAAAGGGCCTCATGCAGCATGACGGTTTTTCCTGGGAGGTGCGGGGCAAGAGCTTTGTGCGCCTTGCTTCTGTTACCCGGCAGGGGCGGCACAACGATCTGGTGCTGAAGGAATGGATGCGGGAGATGCCGCTGGAGCAGCGGGAGAAGTTTGTGGAAGGGCTCTTTAGCGTGCTCACGGCCTCCGGAGCAAAAACGCTGACGGATCTCAAGGAGGAGAGCATCAAGGCAGCGCCTGCCATGGTCAAGGCCATGAAGGATATGGAAAAGGACACCCGGGACGCCCTGCTCTATGCGTTCCGACTGCTGGTGCGCAGCAGCTGGAAGGTGCTGAGCGAGGAGTGGCAGAAGGAAACGGAGCAGAAGATCCGTGAAGCGGAGCAGCGCTTCCGCTCCCTGCGGGAAAAACGGGAATAAAAAAGACACATCTGCCGCGATGGCAGATGTGTCTTTTTCATAGGGTCAGGCCGGGCTCAGATCAGGCCGAACTGCTTCAGTGCGAAGATCCACAAAAAGAGGGTGAAGCAGCAGAAGAAGGATGTGGTGACGACTACCTGCCCGGAAAGGGCATCGTCGCTGTCATAGACCAGCGCCATGGGGTAAACGCTGGTGGCGATGGGGCTTGCGGCGCAGAGCATGACGATGGCCAGCTCATCTCCCCGGAAGCCAAGCGCCATGGCGCCGAAGATCAGCACGGCGGGAGCGGCGATCAGGCGGATGACGGTGAGCAGGGTAAGGAGCTTTGCGTTGCTCTTTAAAGAGCGGAATTCAAAGGTAGCGCCGAGGGCTACCATGGTGATGACACTGGCGGTGGAGCCAAGCTCTGAGATGGCACTTTCCACGCTCTGAGGAAGGTCGATGCCCAGCACCACGAAGAGGATGCCTGCTGCTGCGCCTACGATGAGGGGATTTTTGCAGATGCTCACGCACAGCTCCTTCACATGTACCTGTCCGCCCCGGCAAAGCTCCAGTGCGATGATGGCAAAGGCGTTGTAGAGGGGAACGAGAAAGGTGGCTACGATGCTCATGGCGGCAAGACTCTCGCTTCCCATGAGGCTCTGGGCCAGAACAAGACCAATGATGACGATGTTGGAGCGGTAGACGTTCTGGATGTACAGGCCCCGCCGGCGGCGGTCCGGAACGGCGCGGAAGCAGTACACCATGCTGAGGAGAAACAGCACGGTGTTGCCGCCCAGCATATAGGCCAGCAGCTTGGGGGAAAAAGCGCCGGAGAGATCGGCCGAGTAGATGTTGGCGAACATGGCGAAGGGCAAAAGCACGGCGAAGGCCAGATGGCTGATCCGGCTGTGGACTTCATCGGGCACTACCTTACGCCACTTGGCAAAGCAGCCTACCAGCATATAGCAGAAAATTGGGATGACACAGTTGAGGGAGATGATCAGATTTTCCACGGGAAGCCTCCTTAAAAAAAGACCGGCCTGCGCGGGCCGGTCTTTTTTGGATAAGATCAGAAATCTGCGTTTCCTACGGTGCGGGGGTGCAGCTCCACATCGCGGATGTTGGAGATGCCGGTGAGGTACATCACCATGCGCTCAAAGCCGAGGCCGTAGCCGGCGTGCTTGCAGCTGCCGTAGCGGCGCAGGTCGCAGTACCACCAGTAATCCTCGGGGTTCATGCCCAGCTCCTTGATGCGGCCTTCCAGGATCTCCAGACGCTCCTCGCGCTGGCTGCCGCCAATGATCTCGCCGATGCCGGGAACGAGGCAGTCAGCGGCGGCAACGGTCTTGCCGTCATCATTCAGGCGCATGTAGAAGGCCTTGATCTCCTTGGGATAGTCGGTAACGAAGACGGGGCGCTTGAACACCTGCTCGGTGAGATAGCGCTCATGCTCAGTCTGCAGGTCAGTGCCCCACTCCACCTTATAGTCGAACTGGTCGTTGACCTTGGAGAGGATCTCCACAGCCTCGGTGTAGGTGATGCGGCCGAAGTCAGAGTTGGCCACATGCTCCAGACGCTCCTTGAGGCCCTTGTCCACGAAGTTGTTGAAGAAGTTGATCTCATCGGGGCACTTGGCCATGACGTACTTGATGATGTACTTGATCATGGCCTCGGCGGTGTTCATATAATCATTGAGGTCAGCGAAAGCCATCTCGGGCTCGATCATCCAGAACTCGGCGGCATGGCGGGCAGTGTTGGAGTTTTCAGCGCGGAAGGTGGGGCCGAAGGTATAGACATTGCCGAAAGCCATGGCGAAGTTCTCGCAGTTGAGCTGACCGGAAACGGTGAGGCTGGTCTGCTTGCCGAAGAAGTCCTGGCTGTAGTCGATGGAGCCGTCTTCGTTTCTTGGAGGATTGTCCATATCAAGAGTAGTTACTCTAAACATTTCGCCTGCGCCTTCGCAGTCACTTC
>JAFQRI010000091.1 GCA_017410185.1 Oscillibacter sp.
GAAGACCAGCTGCCACAAGGCCGCCTGGAACACCTATAAGCAGGAACCCGATTTTGAACGGAAGAAAGACACCATCCGCTTCACCGGCTATGGATGCAGCTATGATACATGGTCGAATGTGACGAGATGGGAGCTGTCCGACAGCATGAAAAGTATCCTCCGCGGCGCCGCCCACTTCGAGACAGGCGGCTACAATATGTACCCCGTCGGGCTCTCCGATCTGGTGGGCTACGGCAGAGTGGATCACGATCTGGTTCTGTTCCCATCCTGCACCAAGCTGAAGCATCTGAAGATGTTCAAGAACCGGCGTGTGGATATTAAGTTCGCCTCCGAAGCGCTGGCAAAGGAGTTCATCGACACCTACCTTGGCACCGTCTGCTGAGAGGGGGTGCAACACATGAAATATAATTATGTTCCTGCCCCTACCGACACGCTCAGCCGGAAAACGCTGAATGAGAAGGTGCTGTATCTGATTGACAGCGGCACCTGCGATAAAGCGGGCATCAGTCAGGAGGACATCTACAACGCCTATACCGGCGATGGTGGCCTTCACGGCCTGCAGCGTAAGGACTATGACAGTTATCATTCCTACAGCGAGAAGAAAAAGGAGATTGAAAACGGCCAGTTCTTCACTCCGCCCGACGTCTGCCGGCTGGTGTCTGAAAGCCTGCGCCCGTCCCGGTCCGATCTTATCGCAGACCTGACCTGCGGCAAGGGCAGCTTCTTCAACTTCATGCCTGTGGAAGCCAATCTCTACGGCTGTGAGCTGGAAGCCAAAGCCTACAAGGTAGCTCATTTCCTGTTCCCGGCAGCCAATCTCCATTTGGGGGATCTGCGCTCCTATAAACCGGAGGTGCGCTTTGATTATGTGGTGGGAAATCCGCCCTTCAATCTGCGCTGGATCACGGATGATGGGGAGTGCCTGTCTCAGCTGTTCTATTGCATGAAGGCAGCACAGGCGCTCAAACCGCTGGGTATCCTTGCGTTGGTCGTGCCCCAGTCTTTTCTGGCAGACACTTTTTCAGACGGCAAGATGATCAAGGAGATGGAGAGCCAATTCAGCTTCCTTGGCCAAATCGGTTTGCCGGACGATGTCTTTGCTCCGCTGGGTGTGGAGAGCTTTCCAACGAAACTCCAGTTCTGGCAGAAGAAAAGCGAACTCAAAGGGTGGACAGCGCACCGCTATACCACAGAGCTGTTGTATTCCTTGCCCTGCGACTATGATGTTGAGACAGAAGCAGAGGCCCTTTACAAAAAGGTGCTGATGCTCCCCAAAGCGGATCTGGAGAAGAATAAGTCCCATGTGCTGTTGGAATTGGCCAGAAGCAAAGAGACCTCCAAAGACTTCCTCTACCAGACGCAGAAGATGCTGTATCAGATCAAGGTGCACCCGCTGCTGAAGGATAAGTACACCAAATGCTGCGAGTACCTGCACCGGTTCTATACTGAGACACAGCCTCCGGATATGCCCTATGAGACCTGGCAGAAAAAGCAGCTCACCGAGGCCAAGGTGCTGTCCTATCTGCGCCGCACGCTCCGGAAACAGGTGATGCAGCCGGAACGGGATGTAATCGCCCTGGTGAAGCAGGACTACACGCTGGCCTATAAGGGCTACAGCGCCGCCACCAGAAAGATGGTGAAAGACGGAGCCTTCAGTGCCACGCAGATTTACGATGCTGTGCTGGAGAACCACCCGGAGGACTTCAAAGGCTTTGAACGGCTGCTGCGCAGGAAACGACGAGAATACGAGAATCAAAGTCAGCATTTCTGTGATATGTCCGATGACCCGGAGATTGCAGCATGGCTTGAAAACTTTTCCCTGTGGGACGCAGAAAATGAGGAAACGATCCGACTCAACGACCTGCAGCGGCAGGACATCAACCGGATGCTTCAGAAGCGGTACGGTCTTCTCCAGTGGGAGCAAGGCAGCGGCAAAACACTGGCCGGCATTGCCACAGGCTGCTACCGCATGGAGAAGCAGAACATTCACTCTACCTGGGTGGTTTCCTCCGCCATCTCCATCCGCAACAACTGGGATGTGGTCATGAAGAATTACGGCCTGTCCTATGTGTTCGTGGAACGGCTGAAGGATCTGGAGCGTATCCAACCCGGCGATTTTGTGCTGGTGACCCTCAATAAGATGGGCCAGTACCAGAAGCAGATCGCCAAGTGGGTCAAGCTGCACTGTCAGAAAATCCAGCTCGTTCTGGATGAGAGCGACGAGATCTCCAATCCCCATACCGTCCGCGCCAAGTCTGCACTGGCCTGTTTCCGCCGCTGTCGGTGCAAGCTGCTAACTACCGGCACCAGCACCCGCAATAACATCTCGGAATTTGCCCCACAGCTGGAGCTGCTCTACAACAACTCCATCAATATGCTCAACTGGTGTCATGAGCTGTACCACTTTGACAAGGAGGACGGCTCTATCGACAGCTCTCCCAACGAGCAGTACGGTCAGCCCATCCCCGCCTACAAGAAGGGTTACTCCATCTTCTCTGCCTGCCATCTGCCGGAGAAGGCCACTGTGTTTGGCGTCGGCGAGCGTACTCAGGACATCTATAACGCCGATGTGCTCAATGACATTCTTGCAAAGACTGTGATCACCCGCACCTTTGAGGAGGTCACCGGCAAGAAGATCAAGCGTCTCCATCCGGTGCCGCTGATGTTGGAAGGTGAGGAATTTGAGGTCTACAAAAAGGTCATCAAGGAGTTTCACACCCTCCAGCGGGAATACTTCGCTTCCACAGGCAATACCCGCAAGGACTCCATGCTCCGCTTGATGCAGCAGATCACGCTGCTTCTGCGGGTCAGCTCGGCGCCCAACACCCTGCAGGAATATGAAGGTGACACGCCAGTAAAGGTCATGGCTGCGGTGGAGATGGCTGCCCAGTGGGAGAATGAGATCGTTGCCATCGGCGTGCGGCATAAGGTCGTGCTGGATGCCTACGCAGAGGCCTTCCGGGAGTATCTACCGGATCGGCCGCTTTTCATCGTTACCGGTGCCACCACGACCTTTGCCAAACGGCGGGCACTGCGTAGGACGCTGAAAGAGAGCGGCAACGGGATTTTGCTTTGCACCCAGCAGAGCCTGCCCTCCAGCGTCAACTTCGAGTTCGTAAACAAGGTGCTGATCCCGGAACTGCACTACAACAATGCCAGCATGAGCCAGTTCTACATGCGCTTCATCCGGTACAACTCCACGGCCTATAAGGACATCTATTTTCTCACCTACATCAACAGTCTGGAGTCCAATCTCATGCAGATGGTGCTGGTGAAGGAGAAGATCAACCTGTTCATGAAGGGCCAGGACACCGATCTGGATGAAATCTACGAGCGGTTTGGCATCGACTACAATCTGCTGTCGCTCCTGATGCGTCGGGAGAAGGACGAAGAGGGCCGGTTCCAAATCCGCTGGGGCGAACAGAAAATCGCCTGAACAATTTGAAGAGAAGGAGTAATTTCCTATGAAGAAGTTTCGTATCAGACTCTATCCCAAGTACGATTTGGAGCTCGCCTGGCGTTTGCGGAAGGATCGCTTTGAAAGCTGCGAGGAATACAGAACCTGTATGCGCTGCGGCGGGCAGATGCGCCCGCGCATTGCCGAGAATGCCCTCAGCCGGGCCATGGATGTCCATATCTGTCCCGACTGCGGAATGGACGAAGCGCTCCGGGACGCTTATGGCGATCCGCTC
>JAFQRI010000092.1 GCA_017410185.1 Oscillibacter sp.
CGGTGTAGAAGCGGGCAATGTCCATAACGGTCTTGTTCTCACGCTTTGCGCCCTTGACCATCTTATCCTCGCCCTCGTCAGCGTCGGAGGTGAGATGGCCCACGTCGGTGATGTTCATGACGCGGTTGACATCATAGCCGATATAGCGCAGGAACTTCTCCAGCACATCCTCCATGATGTAGGAGCGCAGGTTGCCGATATGGGCAAAGTGATACACGGTGGGACCGCAGGTATACATCTCCACACGGCCGGGGGTGTGGGTCTTGAATTCTTCCTTCTTATGGGTAGCAGAGTTGTAAAGATACATATTTAATTCTCCTTTGCGGATTTTAATTCCATTTCCAATTCATATACACGCCGCTGCAGCTGCTCCAGCTCCTCCCAGATGGGGTGCTTCACGTCGATCTGGTCCACACTGTCGGCAAAGGCGGCGCGGCGCTCGCTCTTGCGCAGAGCGATCTGGGCCGGCACGCCGACGGCGGTGCAGTTGGGGGGAACTTCCCGCAGCACCACCGCGCCGGAGGCGATACGGGCGTTGTCGCCCACCCGGAAGGGGCCAAGGACCTTGGCGCCGGAGCCGATGAGCACGTTGTTGCCGATGGTGGGATGGCGCTTGCCGGTGTCCTTACCGGTGCCGCCCAGGGTCACGCCCTGATAGATCAGGCAGTCGTCGCCGATCTCGGCCGTCTCACCGATGACGATGCCCATGCCGTGGTCAATGACCAGCCGGCGGCCGATGGTGGCGCCGGGATGGATCTCAATACCGGTCCAGCAGCGGCTCCACTGAGAAACGCACCGGGCCAGAAACATCCACTTGCGGCAGTAGAGCCAGTGAGCAATGCGGTGGTAGATCACGGCGTGAACGCCGGGATAGAGCAGGAAAATTTCCAGCTTGCTGCGGGCGGCAGGGTCGCGGCGCTGATAGGCCGCCAGCAATCCGCCCAGACGGGATACACGTTTTACCATAGAGGATTCTCCTTTTTCGGCGGGAGAAAACAAAAGCGCCTCCCGCACATAAAGTGCGAGAGGCGACGAATCGCGGTTCCACTCTCTTTTTTCACTCAAAGGGGCCGATGACGGGGCCAGCCGGGGGGCTTCTGCATCCCCCGCGCTCCCGGACGCACTTCGCAGTTTCCTCCGCAGGCGCGCTTGCAGCCTTCTGACGCGCCCTCTCTGTCCGTTGGGTGGACTGTTACTCTTTCCGTTCAACACGCTATACAGTTTATATCATAGTATATTAGCAGGAATTGAAAGGCGTGTCAAGTGGACAGAATTTTACTTCCGCCCCGTTCTTTTCCTCCCATCCCCGCTCACTGAAAGCGGAAGCCCCGCTCCTGCAGGCTCATCATAAACTTGTGAAAAAAGTCCTGTGTGGTAAACTCCTGGCGGCGGTAGCCCTCCACCGCGTGGAAGGAGGCGATCTTCGCCTGCTCGTCCAGCCAGACCACCCAGACCCGGGTGCGCTCCATGGTACTCTCTTCCTTTCCGGCATCGTTGTGTCCTTATTAGCTTTATGTAAAGTCAATGCCGAAATGTGACACTTGTTTCTTTTTTGTTACGAATCTTTTTTTCCTCTCTGCTATAATGGCCCCATTATCATCAGAGGGGAGGGACCTGCATGAGTGACGCCGAGTTGAAATTTCTGGAGGAGCTGTACCGCACCCACTATCAAAAGCTCTTTCTATACGCAAACGCCGTGGTAAAGCACCGGGAGGTGGCAGAGGAAGCCGTGCAGGACACCTTCCACATCGCCTGCCTCAAAATTGCCCAGCTCCGCGCCAGCCCCAACAGCGCCGGATGGCTGGTGCAGACGCTGAAAAACGTTCTGCGGAATATGGAGCGCACCCGCTCCAGCCTGTATTCCTCCCTGCAGCGTGACCTCCCTTATGAAGAGCGCTATGTGGGAAGCCGACGGGATGAGGAAAACATCTCCCTGCTCTATGGCGATACCCTTACGGAGGAGGAGCTTTCCCTTCTGCAGCGCATCGCCGTGGAGGGCTGCACCTATCTGGAGGCCTCCCGGGAGCTGGGGATCAGCGCAGAGGCCTGCCGCAAGCGGATGCAGCGCATCCGGGATAAGCTGCGCAAAAATCTGACCCATTAGGTCACAAACAACGCCGCTGCCTACATAATATCAACAGAAGGGATGTGATCGCCGTGAAGGAACCGCAAATCACCGACTATAAAGCCCTCTCCTCCCTGCAGCTGGAGGAACTGCTGTGTGTGGAGCTGGATCATGACGATCCTGCCGTTGCCCTTGCCATATTGGAGGAGCTGGAGCTCCGGGAAGCCGCACCCGTCTCCTGCGACAGAGCGTGGGAGGAATTCTGCACCCATTATCTTCCCATGGAAGCCCCTCTTTACGGAGACGCCCCTCCCGCAAGGAAACCTGTTCGCCCCTTTTCCCGGCGTTTTGCCGCCGCGGCTGCCGCTGCCTGCCTTGCCTGCGTGCTGGCTGTGCAGGCCGGAGGCGCCGATCTTCTTCGCTCCATGATCCGCTGGACGGGGACAGCCCTCATCGTGGAAAGCCCCTCCGCTACTGAAAGCTCTTTACTGCCGGAAGCAGTCGATCAGGATGCCGCCGCATTGGCGGCGGCATCCTCCCCGACCCCGGGGGTCGGGGAGGATGCTTTTGTGACCGTCGAGCCGACGGTCACGGAATGTGCCTCCCTTGGGGACGCTTTCGCCCTGATTGGGCTGGAGCATGTTCCCACCGCCATCCCCGCCGGGTATACCTTTGCCTCCGCCGCTGTGGAGGAGCTGCTGACGACCCGCATGCTTCACGCCATCTATACCGGACCGGAGGAAGCCCTTTTGCAGATAAATATCCACCGCTATGAAGAAGGCTCTGTCTTCTCCTCCGTTATCCCAAAGGATGACGCCGAGGTGGAGAGCCTGTCCCTCCGTGGCCAAACCTTCTATTTTCTCACCAACGGCATTTATGAAGGGGTGGTATGGACGCCGGATCCCCTGACAGAATGTCACATCTCCGGCCCTGTGACCCGGGATGCCCTCAAGACCCTTGTCCGCTCCATGTACGACTGACCCCCACATTATAAATATAAAGGAGGTCTCTCTTATGAAAGTTTCCGAAGATTTCCGCGCCATTGCCCGTGACGCCCTAAGGGGCCGCTGGCTGCAGGCCGCTCTCGTGGGCCTTCTGGCAGGCTTGATGGGCGCTGCCATTTTCAGCTCCGGCGTCAGCATCCAGCTGGATATGGATGATGTAAGCCATCTGCGGGGCTTTTTCCGCAGCAGCGCCTTCGCCCATTACCGCACCATATTCTTTCTGGGCGGCGGCATTGGTCTGCTCTACGCGCTTTTGCGTCTTTTCATCGGCGGCGCCGCCACCCTTGGCTATGCCAAATACAATCTGGAGCTGGTAGACGGCGAAGACACCGATGTGACTGCCCTCTTTTCCCAGTTTCACCGCCTGTGGCCGGGCTTCTGCCTGCAGTTTCTGCGGTGGCTGTACATCTTCCTGTGGTCGCTGCTGTTCCTCATCCCCGGCATCATCGCCCAGTACCGCTACGCCATGGCGCCCTATATTATGGCGGAGCACCCTGAAATGACCGCCAGCGAAGCCATCAGCCGCTCCAAAGAGATGATGAAGGGAAATAAGTTCCGCCTGTTCTGCCTTGTCTTCAGCTTCATCGGGTGGTCACTTCTGTGTTCTCTCCCTATGTTTCTGGTGATCTTCATTGCCGCAGCTGCCCGCTCTGTTGCCGGCGCATTTGTACTGCTGGGCCTTGGCGCGATCCTCAGCAGTGTATGCATCCTGTTCCTCAACTCCTACTGTGAGGCCGCGCACGCCGCCTTTTACCGGGATGTCTCCGCTCCTGTCACTGCTGAGCCTGTTTTTGAGACCACGGACACTTCCTACAATATGCTCTGACCCCACAGGCGGCAGCAATGCCGCCTGTTTTTTCTGAAATTTTGAAAATTAGTGCTTGACATTCCATATGGTTCTCGCTATAATAATCAAGCAGTCTTTTGAAAGGCAGCGAATGCGGCTGTGCTGGAACTGGTAGACAGGCCAGCTTGAGGTGCTGGTGTCGATCCGACGTGTGGGTTCAAGTCCCGTCAGCCGCACCAACAGACGGTTCCAATAGGGACCGTCGATCTGCGCGAGTGGTGGAATTGGCAGACTCGCTAGATTCAGGTTCTAGTGTCCATTACGGACGTGCGGGTTCAAGTCCCGCCTCGCGCACCAAAAAAGAACGGTATCCAAACGGATACCGTTCTTTTTTCGTTCTCGGGGTGCTGTGAATGAATCGCCTTACAGGGGGCCCCGCCAAGGCGCAGCTTTGGCGGGGAGAGGAGGAGCAGCGAAATGAGTGAGCTTTCGCCGCCAAGGCGAAAGCGAGGGATATGGAGCTTGTGC
>JAFQRI010000093.1 GCA_017410185.1 Oscillibacter sp.
GCGGAGGAGGCTGCCCGGGAGGGCGGCACGGCCTGCGCTGTTTTGAATGCCGCCAATGAAGAGGCGGTGAAGCTCTTTTTGGAAGACCGTATCGGCTTCCATGATATTCCCCGCCTTGTTGCCAGGGCGCGGGAGGAAATCTCTGTGATCCAAGATCCCACGCTGGAGGACATTCTGTCCTCCGATCAGGCGGGACGGGAGCTTGTCTGGAAGGAATTTGCATGAATCTTCTTTATATCCTTGCATCCGTGCTGATTTTTGGTTTTCTGGTCTTCATCCATGAGGCCGGCCACTGTGCGGTGGCGAAGCTCTGCAATGTGAAAGTGGATGAATTTGCCGTAGGCATGGGTCCTGTTTTATGGCAGAGGGAGAAAGGGGAAACCCTTTATTCCATACGAGCTGTGCCCTTTGGCGGCTTTTGTGCCTTTGAGGGAGAGGATGAGGGCGGCGGTCCCAGAGCGCTGCACCGGCAGGGGTTCTGGAAAAAGTTTTTCATTCTTGCAGCCGGATCTGCTATGAACTTTATTTCCGGTCTGGTGATCGTTCTGGTGATCTATGCTGGTGCATCCGGCTTTCTGGTGGATGAGATCAGCGGCTTTGCACCCGGCTTTCCTCTGGAGGGGGAGGAGGGATTGATGACGGGAGACGTTTTTTATAAGATCGACGGCTACCGCACCTATCTCCGCGGAGATGCGTCCACATTCCTGTCCTATCATCGAGGAGACACCATTGACCTTGAGGTGATCCGCGGCGGAGAGCATATCGTTCTGGAGGATTTCCCCATGTCTCGCCGGGAGTACACCGGTATGGAGGGGGAGAAGTACACCGGCTTTGGCTTATATGTGGGTGCAAAGGTGGAGGAAGCGACCATCGTTAACCGGCTGGAATATGCGTGGAACACCTGCCTGAGCTTCGTGCAGCTGGTGCGCTTCAGCTTTGCTCAGATTTTTTCGGGGCAGGCAGGAGTGAAAGATCTTAGCGGCCCGGTGGGTATTGTTTCCACCATGTCAGAGATGGGTGCTGCAGCAGAAACCACCCGCGGAGCCTTTGAAAACATTTTCTACTTTGGCGCAATGATCGCTATCAATCTTGCGGTGATGAATCTGCTGCCCTTGCCGGCACTGGATGGCGGACGGATCTTTTTCCTGTTGGTGGACGCGGTTGGTATGCTGCTTTTTAAGCGGAAGGTGCCGGAGCGCTGGCAGGCGGCCATCAACGGCGTGTGCCTTGCAGCGCTGCTGGCTATGATAGCGATGATCACGCTGAATGATGTGACCAAGCTCTTCACCTGAGGAGGAGAAACAATGACGAAACAATTATTTGTAGGCAATGTGGCAGTGGGCGGAGGGGCTCCTGTTTCCATCCAGTCCATGTGCAATACAAAGACCGATGATGTGGCAGGCACCGTGGCGCAGATCAAAAAGCTGACGGAGGCTGGCTGCGAGATCATTCGTGTGGCTATTCCTGATATGGCGGCGGCAGAGGCTGTTGACAAAATCAAGGAACAGATCGACATCCCTCTGATCGCCGACATCCACTTCAACCATAAGCTGGCGCTGGAGGTGGCCCAACGAGGGATCGATGCTATCCGCATCAATCCCGGCAATATCGGCGCTGAGGAAAATGTGAAGGCCGTGGCGGAGATCTGCAGGGAGAAGCGTATCCCCATCCGTATCGGCGTCAACGGAGGCTCTTTAGAAAAGGAGCTGCGGGCAAAGTATGGCGGCGTTACGGCGGAAGCCCTGGTGGAGAGCGCCATGGGCCATGTGAAGCTCCTCAACCGCTATGATTTTGATGATATCTGCATCAGTGTCAAGTGTTCGGATGTTCCCTTGACCATGGCGGCTTACCGCCTGCTCAGTGAACAGACGGATTATCCACTGCATCTGGGCGTTACCGAGGCGGGCACGCCTTCTATGGGCATGGTGAAGTCTGCCATGGGCATCGGAGGTCTTCTTTGTATGGGCATTGGCGATACACTCCGCGTGACCCTGACCGCCGACCCTGTGGAGGAGATCTATGCCGCGAAGAAGATCCTCAAGGCAGCAGGCCTTCGCAGTGAGGGCGTGAATCTCATTGCCTGCCCCACCTGCGGCCGCACCCGGATCGATCTCATCCCCATCGCGGAAGAGGTGGAGCGGCGGCTGATGAACTGTGAAAAGAACATTACCGTGGCTGTCATGGGCTGCATCGTCAATGGCCCCGGTGAGGCCTCTGCGGCGGATATCGGCATTGCCGGCGGAAAGGGGGAGGGCCTTTTGTTCCGAAAAGGCGAGCCCCTCTATAAGGTGCCGGAGGAGCAGCTTGTGGATGCGCTGATGGCTGAGATCGAAAAACTCTGATAAGGAAACGACATGGCAAAGAACATACCTTTTTTTGATATGTTTACTGAGCTGCAGCTCTCTTCGGAGCTGCGGCTCAAGCTCGTTGGCGCGGAGCTGACAGGTGCGGCCATTGACCAGGGCGCCATGAGCATCACAATGTATCTGTTGGTGAAGACACCGCTGACGCAGGAGGATATCAAGGCGCTGCAGGAGCTGATTTGCAGGGTCTATACCTTCCGGAAGGTGGAGATCTTTGTGACCTGCATGGAGACAGAGCGCAGCCCCAAGGCTGAGACGGCGCCCCCGCAGGGGGAGAAGAGCAGCTCGGTCAAAGCGATCATGGGCAACCCCATCGAGGCAAAGTCTGTTCCAATGAGCGAGCTGAATTTGAAGATGGGCACTGCCTGTGTGTGCGGCAAGGTCTTTTTCTATGAGTGTCAGGAAACCCGCCGCCCCGGCACATGGCGGCTGACTTTTGATATGACGGACTATACCAACTCCGTCACGGTGATGAAATTCCTCAACACCAAGGAGGCTCAGCAGATCCAGGGCGCCATCAAGCCCGGCATGTGGCTGAAGGTGCAGGGAAAAATGGAGCTGACCCGGGATGGTAAGGATATGCAGCTCAATCCCTTCCACATCAATGCGGCAGAGCATCCTGAGCGGAAGGATACTGCCCCGGTCAAGCGCGTGGAGCTGCATCTGCACACCAAGATGAGCAATATGGACGCACTGACTGACACCAAGGAAGTGGTCAAGCAGGCCATCAGCTGGGGCCATCCCGCCATTGCCATTACCGATCATGGTGTTGCATCCTCCTTCCCGGATGCGTGGCACGCGGCAGGGGATAAGATTAAGATCCTCTACGGCGTGGAGGGCTATTTTGTCAACAATGTGGACGACCGCATCGTTGTTCACGGAAGACAGGAGCAGTCCATTGACGATGAGATCGTCTGCTTTGATATCGAGACCACCGGATTGAAGGTGGACCGTGAGACCATCACGGAGATCGGCGCGGTGGTTCTGAAAAATGGCGAGATCACGGAAAAGTTCCAGACCTTTGTCAACCCGAAGCGCCGCCTCACACCGGAGATCATCGGCCTTACCGGCATTACGGACGAGATGCTCAAAGATGCACCGGAGCTGAAAGAGGCGCTGGAGGCCTTTTTGCGCTTTGTGAACGGTCGACCTTTGGCAGCCCACAATGCGGAGTTTGATATCGGCTTTATCCGCGCCGGCTGCAAGCAGGTGGGGCTTGAATTTACACCCACCTATGTGGATACCCTCATCATGGCCCAGAACCTTTTGCCGGGCCTTGGCAAGTATAAGCTGGATATTGTGGCGGATCATTTGGATCTGCCTGCCTTTAACCATCACCGTGCCAGTGATGACGCGGGGATCGTGGCCTATATGCTGATCCCCTTCTGGAAGATGCTCCACGAGCGGGGCGTTCACACGCTGCAGGCAGTGAACAAGGAGATGGAGAAGCTCCGTCCATTGGGCAGCAAGACCAACCGCTTCCCAAAGCATATTATTCTGCTGGCGCGGAACAAAACGGGACTGAAGAATCTCTACCAGATGATCTCTGCCTCCAACCTGAAATATTTCAAGCGTGTGCCTACCATTCCCAAAAGTCTGCTCATGGAGCACCGGGAGGGCATTATCGTGGGCGCTGCCTGCGAGGCCGGTGAGCTTTTCCGGGCCGTGGTGGATCACAAGGACTGGGACGAGCTCAAGCGCATCGCTTCTTTCTATGACTATCTGGAGATCCAGCCCATCTGCAATAATATGTTCATGCTGCGAAACGGCGATGTGCGCTCGGAGGAGGACCTGCGGGAATTCAACCGCACCATCGTGCGTCTCGGTGAAGAGCTGGGCAAGCCGGTGTGCGCCACCGGCGACGTACACTTCCGGGAGCCGGAGGATGAGGTCTACCGCCATATCCTACTGGCCTCCAAAAAGTTTGCCGACGCCAATGCGTCGCTGCCTATTTACTTCAAGACCACCGACGAGATGCTGGAGGAATTTTCCTATCTCGGCAAGGAGAAGGCCTATGAGGTGGTGGTGGAGAACACCCGGCTTGTGGCAGATCAGGTGGAGACCTTCCGGCTGCTGCCAAAGGAGCTGTTCCCGCCCCGGCTTGAAAACTCGGAGGAGGATCTGGACCGCCTTGTCTGGGAAAAGACCCACCGTCTGTATGGCGACAACCCGCCCCAGCACATCGTGGATCGACTGAATGTAGAGCTCGGCGGTATTCTGGGTAAGTATGACGTGGTTTACATGTCCGCCCAAAAATTAGTGCAGCGGTCTCTGGAAAATGGTTATCTGGTGGGCTCCCGAGGGTCCGTTGGTTCCTCGCTGGTGGCCTATATGTCCGGCATTACGGAGGTCAACTCTCTGCCGCCCCATTATCGCTGCCCCAACTGCAAAAACAGTGAGTTTATCATGGACGGTTCTTATGGCTGCGGTGCGGACATGCCGGACAAGGTGTGCCCCAACTGTGGAACGAAGTATATTAAGGATGGTTTCGACATTCCATTCGAGACCTTCCTTGGCTATGGCGGCGGCAAGGTGCCGGATATCGATTTGAACTTTTCCGGTGAATATCAGGCCCGCGCCCACCGTCACGCCATTGAGATGTTCGGTGAGACCCAGGTGTTCCGCGCCGGCACCATCGGTACGCTGGCGGAAAAGACTGCTTACGGCTTTGTGAAAAAGTGGCTGGAGGAAAACGGCATGAGCGCCGGCAGGGCAGAGGAGAACCGCCTGACCCTCGGCTGCGTCGGTGCCCGCCGCACCACGGGACAGCATCCCGGCGGCCTTGTGGTCGTTCCGGATGATAAGAGCGTGGAGGATTTCTGCCCTGTGCAGCATCCGGCGGATGCGGATGATTCCGACACCATTACTACACATTTTGAATATCACTCCATGGAGGACAACCTCCTCAAGCTGGATATGCTGGGCCACGATGATCCCACCATGGTCCGCATGATGCAGGATCTCACCGGGGTGGATCCCCAGTCCATTCCGCTGGATGATCCCGACACCATGTCTATCTTCATCTCCAGTAAAGTGCTGGGCTATGAGAATGACGATGTGCTGGGTCCCACCGGCGCTGTGGCTATTCCGGAGTTCAATACCCGATTCACCCGCCAGATGCTGGTGGATACCCAGCCCAAGGATTTCAACACGCTGGTGCGTCTATCCGGTTTCTCCCACGGTACCGATGTGTGGCTGGGCAATGCCAAGGATCTGATCCTGGAGCAGAAGATCCCTGTTACCTCTACAGTTGGCTGCCGTGACGATATCATGCTTTATCTGATCTCCATGGGCCTTGATCCCAAGATGAGCTTCAAGATCATGGAGTCCGTCCGTAAGGGCAAGGTGAAAAAGGGCGGCTTTGAGCCGGGTTGGCGGGAGGCTATGGAGGAGCATGATGTTCCCCAGTGGTATATTGAATCTCTGGCGAAGATCGGCTATCTCTTCCCGAAGGCCCATGCCGTTGCCTATGTGATGATGGCCTTCCGCATCGCGTGGTTCAAGGTGCATGAGCCGCTGGCTTTCTATGCCACCTTCTTCTCCGTGCGTGCCAAGGCCTTTGATGCGGAGTATTGCTGCGCGGGCAAGGAGGCGGTGAAGCGGAAGATTCGTGAGATCGAAAACAACAAGGACGCTACCGCCGTGGAGCAGAACCTGATGACCACGCTGGAGGTGTGCTACGAGTTTTATCTCCGCGGGTTTCATTTTGATACCATTGACATCTACCGCTCTGACGCTACAAAGTTCCTCATTACGGAAAAGGGCTTGCTGCCGCCCTTTGTATCCGTACACGGCCTTGGTGAGTCTGCCGCCCTTGACACGGTGGAAAAGCGCAAGGGTAAGAATTTTATCTCCATTGAGGAATTCTCTCTTTGCTGCAATAAGCTCTCCAAGACCCATATTGAGCAGCTCAAGGCCCTGGGTGCCTTTGCCGGCATGGCGGAAACCAGTCAGATCACCCTCTTTTAATGTAAAAAAACGGTATCCTGAAGGATACCGTTTTTTTCAGCGTTGGCTCTTTAGAGACAAGCAACCCCCGGCTCTGCCGGGGGTATTAAAACCTTATAGGTGGAAAAAGAAATGCCTCCGATAGTAAAATAGAGCCGGTTCGCCAACCGCACTAAAACTAAAGGAGGCAGTCAAATGAATGA
>JAFQRI010000094.1 GCA_017410185.1 Oscillibacter sp.
AGCCGGTGATGATGGGGGTGTTTACATACACAAAGCCCTGGTCCTGGAAGAAGCAGTGGATGGCGTGGGCGGCAACGCTGCGCACGCGGAAAGCGGCGGAGAAGAGGTTGGTGCGGGGACGCAGATGCTGGATGGTGCGCAGGAACTCCACACCATGGCGCTTTTTCTGCAGGGGATAATCGGGAGAGGAGGTACCTTCCACTTCGATGGCGGCGGCCTTCAGCTCCAGAGGCTGCTTGGCACCGGGGGTGAGCTTGATATTACCCTTGACGATGAGGGCGGCACCCACATTCTGGGAAGCGATCTCTTTATAATTATCCAGAGCGGCAGATTCCATGACCACCTGCAGATTCTTGAAGCAGGAGCCGTCATTGAGCTCAATGAAGCCAAAGCCCTTCATGTCACGGATGGTGCGCACCCAACCGCCGACGGTTACTTCCTGACCGTCCAGCGTGTCGGCATCGGCGTAGATCGCCGCGATTTTCGTGTAACTCATAAAATTCACCTGTTTTTCATGGTTTTAGGGGGTTTGCGTTTACAATGACCAATATTATATCACATTTTTATGGGTTTACAAGAGGAAAGCGGATTTTTCTCCCCGAAAAGGAAAAGGGCGGCCAAAGGCCGCCCACAGGTCATATGCTTGTTTTTTCTTTCTTTCGCAGATACCGGCAGCACACCCACCAGAAGAAGTTGCACCAGACCCAGCCGATGCCCGTGGCAAGGGCCACGGCATCAAGGCCCATGGTACCGATCCAAAGCCAGGAGAGGATGGCACGCATGGAGATGTGGCTGCAGGCGCCGATGAGAGGCAGAGTCACCCGGCCGATGCCGTCCAGATAGCCCACGAAGAAGTTTCCGGTGTAGCACAGCACGTAGAACAGCGCCACCAGACGCAGGTAGGAAACGGCGTTATCAAAGGCGATGCCGCTGCTGCTGCCCAGCAGCCACGCCGTGGTCTGGGGAGCGAAGCAATAGAGGATGGCGGTACAAAGAACACCGAGGAAGGCGTTGATGCGCATGCTTTTGTGATAGGCTTCCTCCACCCGGTCCTCCCGCTTGGCACCAAGGTTCTGAGCCACCAGCACGGAGGTGGCTGCGGCGCAGCTGTCACCGGCGGAGTTCACAAAGCCCTCGATACGGGTCGTGGTGGTGTAGGCAGAGATGAGAGCGGTGCCCATGGAGTTTACCGCGCCCTGCACCATGAGCTTGCCAAGATACAATCCGGACTGGTGCATGGCGGTGACAAAGCTGAAATGGGCCGTGCGGGTAAGAAGCTCACGGTCCATGCGGCAATCCTCCCGGGTGAAGATGAGGGCAGGATGGGTCTTTCGCAGGTATAAAAAGCAGGCGGCAGCAGAGAAGGTCTGGGCAATGGCAGTGGCCCATGCGGCGCCGGCGATGCCCATGCCCAGCTTTGCTACAAACAGCAGAGACAGCACCAGATTCAGCGCAACGGAAAGGGTCAGCACGCCCAGGGCTGCGTTGGTGCTGCCCACGGAGCGCAAAAGGGCGTTATAGAGATTATAGAGGAAGGCGGCGGGCAGACTTGCCAGCACAATGGTGAGATACACCCTTGTATATCCGAAAAGCTCCTCAGGGGTCTGGATCAGATCCAGCAGCTGGGGCAGCAGCAAAATGGCGCAGATGCTGATAAGGGCTGTGGCACCCAGACCGAACACCAGCGAGATAAAATGCTGGCGGCGGAAGGCGGAGAGATCACCCGCGCCATATTCCTGCGAGAAAAGGACGGAGATGCCCGTGCAGGCGCCGATGACGAGGAAAAGGAAGAGATTCATCACCGAGGAGGAAACGCCGGTGGCAGCGTATTCCAGTTCACCTGCATAGCGGTTTACCACCAGCGAGGCAATGGTGTTGTACATCTGCTGGAGAATATTGCCCAGCATCAGCGGCAGGGCAAGGCGGATCAGATGCAGGGAAAGGTTGCCCTGAGTCAGGTCTTTGCGGTTCATAGAAAACACGCCTCCCGAGTGGATTTGACAAGAGTATATAACAGTGTTATGCTTTGCGTAAAGTGAAAATTTGGAAACTTTGATTTGCGGAATGTGCAAAGGAGGGTTTTGTGGAACTGGAACGCTACCGGGCGCTTCTGTGCGCCATTGAAAAGGGAAGTCTTTCCGCTGCGGGAGAGGAGCTGGGCTATACGCCCTCAGGCATCAGCCGCATGATGGCGGCGCTGGAAGCGGAGCATGGTTTTGCGTTGCTGCTGCGTCGGAGGGACGGTGTGGTGCCTACTGCGGAATGCCGACAGATGCTGCCGGCTATTCGGGAGCTTGTTTTTGCCGGGGATAAGCTGGGACAGTTTTCTGCCCAGATCCGGGGAGCGGACACCGGCACTGTCACCATTGGTCTTGCCTACCACACATGGTACAGCTGGCTCTCCGGTGTGGCAGAGGATTTTCGGAAGGAATATCCCGGCATTCAGATCCGCTATTCCAGTGCCTACAGCATGGAGCTGCTGCGGCAGCTGGGAGCCCGCGAGGTGGATATGTGCATCATCAGCCGCCGCGGCGGTGACCACGGGTGGATCCCCCTGTGCCACGACCCTCTTATGGCGATGATCCCACCGCAGCATCCCCTCTCTAAGGTGGAGCGGGTGCCCCTTTCTGCATTTGAAACTGAGCCGTTCATTGAAATGTACAGCGGCATTGAAACGGACAACGCCAACGTATTTGCCCAATACGGAATTTGCCCCAATATCAGCTATACGATTGCCGATGTTCACGCGGCTTACTCCATGGTGGAGGCAGGGCTTGGCATCAGCATGAACAACGCTCTCAACAGCCGCCTCTGGGCCGGAAATGTAAAATTTCTGCCCCTTGATCCGCCGCAGATGGTGGAGATCGGTATTGCCACGGATCCCGCCATGAGCCCTGCGGCTAAGCGGTTCCTTGATTTTGCACGACCCTATTTTCAGGAACTGAGATAGAGGTATAGGCTTGACAGAAGTTTCTGAAGTGTATATAATCGACATATGTCGAAAACTTTTGGAGGTGGCTGCCATGCCAAGACCGCAGCGCTGCCGCAGAGTGTGCGCGTTTCCTGATCATCGCAGCTTTATTCCGGAGGGAGAAGGCCGGGGAGAGGAAGTTACGCTGACGCTGGATGAGTTTGAAGTGATCCGCCTCGTGGATCTGGAGGGGTTTACCCATAGCCGCTGTGCCGAGCGGATGGAGATATCCCGCACCACGGTGACGGAGGTATATGAAAGCGCACGGCGCAAGATCGCACGATGCATCGTGGAGGGACGCAGACTTACCATCTCCGGCGGAAATTACCGCATTTGCGACGGCTCTGCAGGCTGCGGAGCCTCCTGCAGACACAGGCATACTGTGACCACAGAGAAAGGAACGAGTACCATGAGAATTGCAGTGACTTACGAAAACGAAATGATCTTTCAGCATTTTGGCCACACCGCCCAGTTCAAGATCTATGACGTGAAGGACGGCGCGGTGGCAGCCGCCATCGTAGTAGATACCATGGGCAGCGGCCATGGAGCCCTTGCCGGCTTCCTCGGAGCCTACAAGGTGGATACTCTGATCTGCGGCGGCATCGGCGGCGGTGCCCAGATGGCCCTTGGTGAAGCCGGTATCCGGATCTATGGCGGCGTCAGCGGCAGCGCTGATGAGGCAGTGGCGGCACTGCTGGCGGGAACGCTGGACTATAACCCCGATGTCCGCTGCTCCCATCACGACCATGAGCACGGCGAGGAAGGCCACACCTGCGGCGACCATGGCTGCGGCAGCCACTCCTGCGGAAACCATTAAACGTGAAAAAGAGGACGCCGACGCGTCCTCTTTTGTCTTACTTCTTCAATATTTTCATGTTTTCCAGTTTGTTCAGCGCTGCGTAAAGGGTCTCGTCATTTTTGGCAAAATGCAGGCGGATGAGGTGGTTCACATCCTCCCGGAAGAAGCTGGACCCGGGCACCGCGCCCACGCCCACCTTCGCTGCCAGATCCTCGCAGAAGGTGAGGTCACTTTGATATCCATAGTCCCCGATGTCCAGTAAGATGTAGTAGGCGCCCTCGGGAACGGTGTGGGCGATCTTCAGATCATCCAGACCCTTCAAAAACAGCTCCCGCTTGTGCGCGTACTTGGCGGCAAGGCTGTCATAATAGTCCTGTCCGAACTCCAGTGCGGGGATCACCGCCTCCATCAGCGGGGCGGCGCAGCCCACGGTGAGGAAATCATGGACCTTTTTCGCCCGCTCGATGATGTGGGCGGGGGCAATGATGTAGCCAAGGCGCCAGCCGGTGATGGAATAGGTCTTGGAAAGGGAGGAGCAGGAGATGGTGCGCTCCCACATACCCGGCAGCGTGGAGAAATAGATATGCTCATGGGGAGCGTAGAGGATATGCTCATAGACCTCGTCGGTAATGACGTAGGTATCATATTTTTCCGCAAGGTTTGCGATGATGGTCAGTTCCTCCCGTGTGAAGACACGGCCGCAGGGGTTGGAGGGGTTGCAGAGCACCAGCGCTTTGGGTCGCTGGCGGAAGGCATCCTCCAACACCTCGGGGTCGAAGGTGAAGGCGGGAGGTGTGAGGGGCACATAGATGGGCTCCGCGCCGGAGAGGATGGTGTCCGCTCCGTAATTTTCATAGAAGGGGGAGAAGACGATGACCTTGTCTCCGGGGTCGGTGACGGTGAGCATGGCACACATCATGGCCTCAGTGGAGCCGCAGGTGGCCACGATCTCACTGTGAGGATCAATGGTGCGGCCCATGAAGCGGCTTTGCTTGCGGGCAAGGGCGTCGAGAAAATTGGGGGCGCCCCAGGTGATGGCATACTGGTGAGGGCCGACCTGGGCCACTTGCGCCAGACGGTCCATGATCTCCTTGGGAGGGTCAAAGTCGGGGAAGCCTTGGGAAAGGTTCACAGCGCCGTAGCGCAGAGAGATGCGGGTCATACGGCGGATGACGGAATCGGTAAAGCTTTCGGTGCGGCGGGAAAGCAGCATAAGCGTCACTCCTTGCAAGTTTTTCCCTTTTATGATACGCTTAATTTGAAAATTCTACAAGTTGGGGAGGGCATTTTATGAATGAAGTTTTGAAGATTTTGAAGGAGCGCAGAAGTATCCGCCGCTACAAGGCGGAACAGATCAAAAAGGAAGAGCTCAGCGCCATTCTGGAAGCCGGCACCTTTGCCCCCACAGGCATGGGGCAGCAGGCAGCAGTGATGGTGGTCATTCAGGATCCGGACACCATCAAGACACTCTCCGCCATCAATGCTGCCGTGATGAATGCCTCCGGCACAGATCCTTTCTACGGTGCGCCCACTGTGGTGGCGGTGCTGGCGGACACCAATTCCTACAACTGGCTCAAGGACGGCTCTCTTGTGATGGGCAACCTTATGAATGCGGCCGCCGCTCTGGGCGTTGGTTCCTGCTGGATCAACCGCTGTGACGCGGTGTTCGAGCGGGAGGAGGGCAAGCCCTATCTTGCCAAATGGGGTCTTGGAGAAAATTACAAGGGCGTGGGCTTTTGCATTCTCGGCTATCCCGAGGGGGAGATCCCTGCTCCCAAGGCAAGAAAAGAAAACTATATCATTTTTGACTGAGCAAGAGAAAAGAGCGGCATCGCCGCTCTTTTCAGCGTGTCAAAAAAGCCCCGCAGGGTTTCGCCGCGGCAGCGGTGAAAAAGGCATAATAGATTTTCGGCCGCGGCGTGTACGTGGACGAAAATACATCTCGCCCTGCAAACGTGCGTATTGGCTGCCTACGGCGGAAGGGGAACCCCGCATGAGCCCAGCGAAGCGGGTCATGTGGGGAGAGGAGACGCAGCGCAGCGAATGAGCTTTTGCCATTATGGCGGAAGTGAGTGATGCGGAGCTTGTGTCGACGAAGTGCGCTGCAG
>JAFQRI010000095.1 GCA_017410185.1 Oscillibacter sp.
AAGGAATAGAGTCTCGTCAGGCTCTGAGAATGATGATGTATCGAGTATTGGAACTGAACCCTCAGCTCAAGCCTTTTGAGCGCGATATTGAGCTTCGCATGGAGCTTTACCACAGCACGAAAAACCGTCTTCTCTCCGGCGGCGGCACCCTGAAGGATTTTGCCAACGCCCATCATTATTTCGGCATTCATCACCACGACGGCTACTGGGTCTACCGTGAGTGGGCTCCCAGCGCCTATCAGCTTTACCTCACCGGTGATTTCAACGGCTGGAATCAGACCAGCCATCCCCTGAACCGCCTCGGAAACGGCGTGTGGGAGCTGGTGCTGCAGGGCAATGACGCCCTGTGGGAGGGCTGCAAAGTCAAGACAGTGGTAGACGCCAACATGACCCGTACAGAGCATATCCCCCTCTATGCCCGCCGCGTGGTGCAGGACCCCAATACTACCGCTTTCACCGCGGAAGTGGTGGACAACTGGAAGCCCTACGCATGGACGGATCAGGATTTTAAGGCACCTCAGTCCCTGTACATCTATGAGGCCCATGTGGGTATGGCACAGGAGGAGGGAAAGGTGGGCTCCTATCGTGAGTTCGCTGATTTGGTGCTGCCCCGGGTGAAAAAGAGCGGCTACAACGCCATCCAGCTCATGGCCATTATGGAGCATCCTTACTATGGCAGCTTCGGCTATCAGGTGGCCAATTTCTATGCCGCCTCCAGCTGGTTCGGAAAGCCCGAGGATCTCAAGTATCTGGTAAACAAGGCCCACAAGCTGGGCATCCGCGTGCTGCTGGATGTTGTCCACTCCCATGCTGTGAAGAACACTGCCGAAGGCATCAACATGTTCGACGGCACCACCTGGCAGTTCTTCCACGACGGACCCAAGGGCGACCACCCCGCCTGGGGCACCAAGTGCTTCAACTACGGCAAGGACGAAGTGCTCCACTTCCTCCTCTCCAACCTCGCCTTCTGGATGACGGAATACCACTTCGACGGTTTCCGCTTCGACGGCATCACCTCCATGCTCTACCATGACCACGGTCTTGGCACCAGTTTCGATAACGACGCCAAGTATTTTTCTCTCAACACCCACACTGAGGCCATTACCTATCTGCAGCTTGCAAATGAGCTCATCCGCGAGGTGAACCCCAGCGCCATCACCATTGCCGAGGACATGTCCGGCATGCCCGGCATGTGCCTGCCCATTGAAGACGGCGGCATTGGCTTTGACTACCGCCTTGCCATGGGTCTTCCCGATATGTGGATCCGCACGGTGAAGGAACAGCAGGATGAATTCTGGGACATTGGCAAGATGTGGGGCGATATGTGCCTGCGCCGCCCCGGCGAGAACACGGTTGCCTATGTGGAAAGCCACGATCAGGCACTGGTGGGAGACAAGACCATGATCTTCCGCCTTGCTGACGCAGCCATGTACACCGACATGAACAAGGACTGCCACAACCCCATCATCGACCGAGCCATCGCCCTGCACAAGATGATCCGCCTGTTCACTCTGGCAGGCGGCGGCGAAGCCTATCTGAATTTCATGGGCAACGAATTCGGTCATCCCGAGTGGATCGACTTCCCCCGGGAGGGCAACGGCTGGAGCTTCCACTACTGCCGCCGCCAGTGGAGCCTGCGGGATAACGAAATGCTGAAATATCAGTGGCTGGGCGACTTCGACCAGGACATCGTGGCACTGACCAAAAAGCATCGCATGTTCACCCAGCGTATGGCCGATCTGCGACTGCTCAAGGCGCCGGAGCAGACCATCGTCTTCTCCCGAAAGGGCCTGCTCTTTGGCTTCAACTTCAACCCCAGCAATTCTCTCACCAATGTGCTGGTGCCTGTGCCTGCCGCCACGGATTACGAGCTGGTGCTCTGCTCTGACGACGAGAAGTACGGCGGCCAAAATCTGGTTTCCCACATGACCTACCACGCCAAGACCTTTAATGGCCAGCATTTTGTGGAGCTGTATCTCCCCGCCCGCACCGCTGTGGTGCTCAAGGAGATCAAAAAGACCTCCGCAAAGAAGAAACAGGCATAAAAAAGTTCGATCCTCCTGATGAACTGCTTTCATCAGGAGGATCATTTTTGTTTCAGAACATCACTTTTTATCTTTGAATCACCATGTCGAAACACCGTAGGCTGCAAAGACACTGCTGATGATCATGATGATCACGACCACCGTACCAAGGCCGCCGCGAATCTTGCCCGCCGCAGGGCGCGGCGAAAGCTGCGCCGGATAAGGCGGGCGCTCTCTGCCGGGAAGGTCCCTTCTGGGGATGGGGCATACAGCGCCCGCTCCAGAGCAACGGCCAGTTCCGCCAGAGCATGGCGCAGGGGTTCCTCTCCCTCCGTCAGTGCCGCCATGCGGCGGATGAAGGCCGGGGGACTTTCTCCCCTCCCCTTTTTCACCTGAAGGCTTCGTCCCGAACGCAGCAAAAAGATATAGAGGGCCTGAGGGCTGCTTCGGCGGCGCAGCAGCCGCCATTCCAACACCGCGCGGTCTTTCACCGCCTGCATCATTCCTGCCAACCAGTGAAAGAATGCAAAGCGCTGCCGCTCCACCTTTCCGATAACAGCCGCTTTCTTCCCGCCAATACGCACAGCACCAAGATGCCGCAGCAAAAGGAACAGGGCATAGATGCCAAGGCCTGCCGCCGCCGCCACGATCAACGCCACAGAGGCTGTGGAGGGCTCCGCCGTTTCGAGGATCTTGAGCTGCTCCGGCGGGGCATAGGAAACAGAAGCGTCTACTTCCACCTCCGGCAGCAGAGAAAACAGCCACAGCAGCACGCGGTATAAAAGGCCTGTGAGCCAGTTCCAAAAAGCGATGGCCGCATGGGTGAGAGCAACGAGAGCGTCGGCAAGACTATCCGCGCCGTATGTGAGAAAGAGCCCCATCAGGGCAAAGATCACCGCCAGCACCGCCGCCACAACGAAAAGACCGCTCTTACGGTTATGCTGCGCGCCGGAAAGCCGCAGATAACAGACCTCCACAAGGCTCACCAGCACCGCTGCAAGAAGAGGCAGGGAATAGACGGTCTCCAGCCCCAGGGCAGACTGGATCCAGAGAAAGACGAGGAAATAGAGGGTAGTCAGTTCCATAGCGGTGAGACTCCCCGCCGCGCTCGGCGTCTCCACACAGGCGCGGGCGGCGGAATACACCGTGGCGCCCACGGCGAGGATCACAAAAAACCATGCGCCCGCCTGAGTAAAGGTGGTAAAACCGATCCACAGCACCGCCGCAAGCAGCGCACCCAGTACTGCGCAGAGCACCACCAGAGACAGCATGCTCCGTTCCCGGCGGAGATACAGCCGGATAAGAACATACACCGCCGCGGACCCCAGCAAAAAGGGAAAGAGCCTCACACCCTCTATGCCGCCGGAGCGGTTCGCGGTAAAGAGCCAGAAGGCGCTGCACCAGCCGCAGACGCTGCGGAGCACCGCCGCAAGCCCCGGGAAAAAGCTGTTATGTTCCACGGCCATCCCCCCTTTTCAGCGTTGTAAGGCCTACCACGGTAAACTCCCGCAGCCACACCTCATCCTCCTGCGGAAGGGTATAGGGCAAGATCACGGTTCGGCGGCCGTCCAGCCGGTGGAGAAGCCGGTTCTTTTTCACCTTTTCCGGCGAAAAGCAAACGTAATAATACCGCCCCACATTTTCAAGAGAGAGGATCTGCTCCTCCCGGAACACCGGGGGAGGAGCAAAGGGCGGGTCATGGGGATCCTCTGTGCGCTGGAGAGGCCGGAATTCATAGGCGGCAAAGGCGTAAAGGATCTGCGCAAGAGGGGTCCTTTCACTATGCACCAGATCCACCGCCTTCCTCCGGCTTTGGGGGAGAGACACACCGCAGCGCACCTCCGCCTCCTGCAGGCGCAGCAAAAGAGAGGTGAGGATGCTCAGGGTATCCTCAAAGGCTTCACTCTCCGCATTCTCGCCGTTAAAACTCTCGCAATCCACAATGAAGTGGGCGGATTTAGGCAGAATGGTCTCATAGGTATTCACCACCGGTCTTTGCAGCCGGGCGGTAAGACGGAAATTGAGGCGCTTGAAGGGGTCCGTCATCTGGTAGTCACGGGTGCTTTTGATCACAGTGGGATCTTCCAGATATCCCTTTGCACCACCAACAGCATCCCACATATCCCGCAAAAAGGGTTCTGCGGAAATATTCTGCCGCGCCGGATACACGGCGATATGCCGTCCTCTGCCGCCCACACTGCGCTGGGCCTGGGTAAGGCCAAAGCCGTCGCCCGCCCGCAGCAGCATCTGCTCAGGGCGGAAAAGGCCACGGCGCTCTGCTTTCCAGCGGCTGGTCCAGAAGATCTCCTCCCGGCCCATAACAAAGGTAAACTTGCGGCTGAGAAACCGCTCGCCCTCCACCGCAAGGACGGTCTCTCCCTCCGGCACAAGAGCATCCTGCGTCCTCAAAGGCTGGAGCAGCTCCAGCCAGATCACCGGCAGCCACTTATCATTTTTGATCTTCACGCGAAGCTCCACCTCGCCCCCGGGAAACAGGGCAGTGGGCGTCCCCTCCGCTTCTACCTCCACACGGCTCAGCGCCCCCTCGCCCCAAAGGCGGGAGGCAAGGCAAAAGAAAAACAAAAAGGCAAAGGCGGCACTGAGGGCCGAAAAATCAAACACGGCACTTATCACCGACAAGGCTGCAAAGCCGGCAAGAGCCCTGGTGCCCACAAAGAGACTGGAGCGCTCTCCGGAAAAAAGGTCTTCGTTCACCGCAGCAGCTCCTCCCTTTTAGGGGGCACCTTCACACTCTTGAGGATCTCCTCCACCACGCGCTCCGCCGTGAGTCCGGAAAAGCGGGCCTCGCCGGTCAGAAGCAGGCGATGGGCAAGGACGGGAACGGCCAGATACTGCACATCCTCCGGCGTAACAAAATCACGCCCCTCCATAGCGGCCCAGACCTTGGCCGCGCGGTAGAGACTGCGGGAGCCACGGGGGCTTGCCCCCATGGTCAATGCGCTGTGGGCGCGGGTAGCCGCTGCCAGAGAAACGATATATTCGGCAACGGCATCGGACACATGGACCTTTGCCGCCTCCGCCTGCAGGGCGGAAAGCTCCCCGGCATTGGTAACAGTCTCCACCCGATGAAAGGGGATTCTGTCGCCAAGACTGCGGAGCATGCTCATTTCCTCCTCCGCCGCCGGATATCCCAAAGACAGGCGGATCAAAAAGCGGTCCATCTGGGCTGCCGGTAAACGGAAGGTGCTCTCCGACTCCACCGGGTTCTGGGTGGCCAGCACCAGAAAGGGATGGGGCAGCGCATAGGTCTCACCATCAATGGTGACCTGCCGCTCCTCCATGGCCTCCAAAAGGGCAGACTGGGTGCGGGGGATGGCGCGGTTGATCTCATCTGCAAGGAAGAGATTGGTCATAACAGGCCCCTGCACCACCCGGAAATCTCCGCTCTTCTGATCGTAGATCTTCATGCCGCAGATATCCGAGGGCAGCAAATCCGGCACGAACTGCACCCGGGCTCTGGTGCAGCCCAGCGCGGTGGAGAGGGCTTTCACCAGCGTGGTCTTGCCAACACCGGGAAGATCATCCAGCAAAACATGGCCGTCCGCAAGGACAGCCATGATCACAAGACGGATCTTGTCTCCCTTTCCCACGATGATCTTTTCCGTTTCCCGCAGCACAAGATCGGAAACTTCTGCAATATTTCTCATAAGGATCCCGCCCTTTTCTTTGTTTTCTTTCAGTTTAACGCTCTGAATCGACGGTGTCAACATGGCCTGCCTTCTCTGCCGGGATTTTTCAAAACAAGGGTTGACAAACAGGCCATTGTGTTGTATTTTATTATCAAAGTTAGTTTTAACTAACTTTGCCTCATGTTGGCAGTCTTTTTTCTCCCTCGCGGTTAGCAATGGCTAACCATCAGGCCAGCCACCTGTCGGGGAGAAGCCATCGTAGAGAACCATTTTCTCTATGTATCCTTCTTTCTCTCCTCCGGGGACCGCAGACCCCCGGAGGGCTCTCCCAAGTCTCCGCACAGACGGAGATTTGGAAGAGCCTATTCTCCTTTCTCTTACCTCATTTTGCCTCCGAGCGGCCCGCCATTGCCGCGCGGAGGCAACTCTTTTTGCCAAGGTGCGGAATATCGATTGCTTTTTTCGGTTTACTGTGATAAACTATCTTGAGAGTTTCTGGAAAAACCTTTGTTTTTCCGCAAACGCAATCCATTACCCCTGCAAGGAGACGCACGCAAATACTATGATTGATAAATGGAACATCACCATCCCCCAGCTCAGCGGGGATGAAGAGCGCATGGCTTATGTCTACATTCCCGACGAGTGGGAGGCAGAGAGCGAGGAGCGCTATCCTGTACTTTATATGTTCGACGGGCACAACGTCTTTTTCGATGAAGACGCCACCTACGGCAAGAGCTGGGGCATGGCGGAGTTTCTGGAAGAAGCGCAGCCCCCTCTCATCATCGCCGCGGTAGAGTGCAGCCACGCCCCTGACAACGGGCGGCTGAAGGAGTACTCCCCCTTTACCTTTGACGATCCAAAGTTCGGCCACATCACCGGCCGGGGCCACACCACCATGAAATGGCTGGTCAATGAGTTCAAGCCCTATATCGACGCGAATTACCCCACCCTGCCGGAGCGGGAGTTCACCTTTATCGCAGGCAGCTCCATGGGCGGCCTGATGACGCTTTACGCCGTCACCGCCTATAACCACATCTTCTCCCGGGGCGCGGCCCTCTCCCCCTCCCTCTGGACCTCCCCTTGGAAGGTGGAAATGATGATCCGCCGCAGCCGCATTGCTCCCGGCACGGTCCTCTATATGGACTACGGCTCCGAGGAGCTGGGCTGGCGCAGCATGGAAAAGACCTTCGGCCGCATCAGTGCAAGACTGCTGGAAAAAAAGGTCTTCCTCACCAGCCGCATCGTCCCCGGCGGCGACCACAGCGAGGCAAGCTGGGAGCGGCAGATCCCCTTCTTTATGGATACGCTGTTCTACGGACTTGACTGAGAAAAACAAAGGAAAGAGAGACATACCCTATGGATATGCGCTATTTCAAGCAGTTCAGCCCCGCGCTGGGTCGGGATATGGAGTGCAAGGTCTATGGCCACGCCGGCCGGCCGGTTCTGTTCATCCCCTGTCAGGACGGACGATTCTTTGATTTCGAAGGCTTCCATATGCATGAGACCTGGTCCCCCTGGATCGAATCCGGGCAGGTGATGGTCTTCGCCATCGACACCATCGACAAGGAGACCTGGTCCAACAAAAACGGTGATCCTTATTACCGCATCCGCCGCCACGAGGCATGGGTTCGCTATATCACGGAGGAGATGGCTCCCTTCATCCGCAAGATGGCGTGGGAGCGCAGCGGCTGGCACGGCGGCATCACCGTCTTTGGCTGCAGCCTTGGCGCAAGCCACGCGGCAAACCTCTATCTCCGCTTCCCGGATATCTTCACAGGTCTTTTGGCCCTCAGCGGCATCTACAGCGCCGACTACGGCTTTGGCGGCTATATGGATGAGGTGGTCTACGCCAACTCCCCTGTCCACTACATGGCAAACCTCCCCAGCCACCATCCCTTTGTGGAAAAGCTCAACCGTAACCGCGGCATTATCTGCTGCGGCCTGGGCGCGTGGGAAATGCCCGAGACCTCCTACCGCCTGCGCCAGCTGTTTCAGGAAAGGGGCATCAACATCTGGGTGGATTTCTGGGGCCACGACGTGAATCACGACTGGCCCTGGTGGCACAAGCAGGTGGCCTATTTCGTGCCCAAGCTGCTGGAGGGCTGACCCAAGAGCGCATCCTTCCCCCCTGCGGGAATTCATATAAAAGAGAAAGAAGAGTGTACAGCTTATGAAAAACTTTGTATTTATCTCCCCCAACTTCCCCACCAACTACTGGCAGTTCTGCAAGGAGCTCAAGGACAACGGCCTGAATGTTCTGGGCATTGGCGAGGCTCCCTATGATGAGCTTTCTCCCGAGCTGAAAAACAGTCTGAACGAATATTACAAGGTGGGCAGCCTTGAAAACTATGACGAGGTCTACCGTGCTGTGGCCTTCTTCACCTTCAAGCATGGCCGTATCGACTGGCTGGAGTCCAACAATGAATACTGGCTGGAGCAGGACGCCCGTCTGCGCACCGATTTCAACATCTGCAGCGGCTTCAAGAATGAGGACATGCCCCGCATCAAGTATAAGTCCAAGATGAAGGAATACTATCAGCGCGTGGGGATCCCCACCGCCCGCTACCATCTGGTGGATGACGATATCGAGGCCTGCCGCGCGTTTCTGGCCAAGGTAGGCTACCCCGTGGTGGTGAAGCCCGACAATGGCGTGGGCGCTGCCAGCACCTATAAGCTCAAGTGCGACGAGGATCTGGTCCACTTCATGGGTGACCGTCCCGCAGGCGTACCCTACATCATGGAGGAGTTCGTCAACGCCGAGGTCAACTCCTACGACGCCATCATCGACTCCAATGGTGAACCCATCTTTGAAACCGGCAACGTCACCCCCACCTCCATCATGGATGTTGTGAACAACAATGACAACTCCCTCTACTACATCCTCAAGGATCTGCCTGAGGACACCCGCAAGGCAGGCCGCGACACCGTAAAGAGCTTTGGTGTGAAGAACCGCTTCGTCCACTTTGAATTCTTCCGTCTCACTCAGGATCAGGAGGGTCTTGGCAAGAAGGGTCAGGTCATCGCACTGGAGGTCAATATGCGTCCCAGCGGCGGTTTCACCCCCGATATGATCAACTTTGCCAACAGCACCAACGTCTACAAGATCTGGGCCGACATGATCGCCTATGACAGCTCCCTCATGCCCTCCGGCGAGCACTTCTACTGCGCCTTCGCCGGCCGCCGCGACGGCAAGAATTTCCGCTATGACCATGAGGGCCTCATGGCAAAGTACAGCGCCAACATGAAGATGGTGGACCGTATCCCCGACGCCCTCTCCGGCGCCATGGGCAACCAGATGTATATGGCCAACTTCTCCACCAAGGAGGAGCTGGAGCAGTTCTACGCCGACGCTGTTGCGGAGTGGTAACGGTTTTCCGGATATGATAAAAGGGCACGCCGACAGACGTGTTTGTAAAGCAGTGAGATCCTCCCTATGGCAGCAGCCATAGGGAGGATCTCACTGTTATACACCGGTGCGGAGCAAAGCTGCGCGCCGCACGATGCCCCTGACAAAACACATAGCAACGTGCTCTCTTGATTTTTTTGTCTATTTCCAAACTATACAGCACTTTCGCAAACCTGCATGATCTTGTCCGCAGCACCTTTTGCACCTGGACAATGCCTGAACCCAACAGAAATTTCAGCAGCCTTCTGCTTATATGCACCGTCTGCAAAAATTTCCTCTATTGCATTTTTAATGGAAGATCTGTCTGCCTTGATAAGCTTTATGCCGGCGCCAAGTTGGTAAACGCGCTCTGCAACACCCCTCTGTTCCGCAGTTTGAGGCAGCATAACAAGCGGAACACCAAAAAACAGGCTTTCGCTGACACTGTTCATCCCACAATGCGACACAAAGACATCTGCCTGTTGAAGAACGGCAATCTGATCGACCTGCGAGAAAACCGATATGTTTTCCGGCAGCTCCCCAAACGCCTCAATAGATACGAAATCACCAACAGACATGATCACCTGATAATCTGTGTCCGCCAAAGCAGACAGACATCTTTTGTATAATGGCATCATGTCGTTGTTGACCGTTCCCATTGAGATGTAAATAAGTTTGTCCTTCTTTTTTTCAATTCTATCCGCCGCAGGTCGGATCGAAGGCCCGACAAAAGCATATTTGTCTGAGAAAGTCTCCGAACAAGGCTGGAACTGGGGAGACGTATATACAACTGTATGCGTGTTATTATCATTCTGAATAATGTCAAGAATACTTTTGACAGGATACCCTCTCCGCTGCAGTCGTTTGATCTGCTTGGTGATCTTCGGCATCGAGAATGCCATTTTGAATAATTCTCCAACACCTCGCTTCATGATCCTTGCCGAGTATTGATTAAAAGCAAAGGTTGTAGTCGAAGAAACAAAGGGGATCCCAAGTTTCAGTGCAACAGCCTTTCCCCATACTGCCATGGAATCGGCAACAATACAATCCGGCTTTAATCGCTCCATATCTGCACAGACCTTGTCATCAAGGGCCAAAGTTGTCTCCACCAAAATCTTCGCAGAGAATGCCAGGTCCTTTCCCACGCGAGCCGCATCTTTCGGCAAAAGTCTCTGCTCCATATCATAATCGTCACAAGGCACAAACGTTGCTCCTGCTGACTCAATTTTATCCCGCATAGCATGATAGGAATAATACCATACCTGATGGCCACGAGAAACCAATTCCTGCACAACACCCAAAGTTGGGTTTGTATGTCCATGTGCGGGAATGCAGAAGAACACTATTTTTCTCACAGCACGCCTCCTGCTTTTATTCCTCTATTTCGGAAAAGATCCGTTTCATGTATTCTTGCTGCATTTCCTTAGGAAGAATCGCAAGGCCTCTTTTTTCATCTCCGAGAACCAAAATTTCATTTCCCGGCTGAAGATCAAACAGATCTCTTGCATCTTTGGGAATAACAAACTGACCCTTTTCTCCGATTTTGACCATCCAGGCATATTTCCCATGATTGATATTCATAGTTCCTCCCCTTCCCGGCATGATTAGTATGAATAATCATACTATATTCCCATAGAGCAGTCAATAAGAAATGCCACGGCAAGATCTGTTGCCGCGGCATTCACTCTTTTACGGACACCCTCCAAACCGGCGTGTCCTTTTCATGTTTAAAATGAGGCTTCAAAATAGAACCAGTTTTCTTTCAGCTGATACGTATAGCCATGGTTGTCACCTTCAGCGCGCCAGGCCCAGCCCTTTTCCGCCTCCGTGAGAGGAACCTCCGTATTCTGGAAGGCAAGAGGTACATCATCGGGGGAATAGTAGAAACCGTAATAGGTATCTCCCGCCGCGGTGACGGTGTACTCCACCATGTCGTGCTCTCCGTCCCAGTGGGTCACATCCATCCAGTTTTCCGCTCCCATCAGCTCTCCGGTCTCTTCAAAGGCGGCCATCTGCTCTGCAAGCTCTGCTTCGTGCTTTTCAAAAAGCCGCACCACCCGCAGCTCCACACCGCCGCCAAGGAGAGAAAAAACAGCATAGATCACCATCATACCGGCAACAAATACCCATGTTTTATTTCTCATACGCGCTCCTTTTCCACGAAATAGTCTCTTTTATCCACTGTCGCAAACAAAATCGCCGTGCCGCTAAGAGCCATCACGATGCCTGCAAAGAGCATGGCAGAAATGCTGAAATAGTGCAGCAGCTGTCCGCCCGCAAAGTTTCCAAGGGCGCAGCCAAGGGTGTAGGAGGCGGTGATAAAGGCCTGACCCTTCACCATGTCCGCCGCAGAGATCTTTTCATTGGCATAGTAGACCTGGGTAGGGGAAAGGAAGGAATAGGATACCGCCTGC
>JAFQRI010000096.1 GCA_017410185.1 Oscillibacter sp.
GCGGTCATAGAAACGCTTCAGATCCTCCAGGTTCTCGGGGCTGTAGGAATCGGGCCACTCGAAGTCACGGTGAGCGCGCAGCCACTTTTTGCGGGACTTGCAGCGACGCCATGCGTTGACGGAGCCACGCAGATGGAAGTGAGACCAGCCGGCGGTCTGATACACGGGGATACGAACCTTGGAGAAATCGGGGATCTTGTTGCGCCAGTAACCGTTCATGAGGGGATAGGCACGGCCCATCTCCACCTGATCATCAACACCGTTGGGGCCGGTGACCTGAGCGGCGATGAACTGGTTGAAGGCCAGAGCGGGGATACCGCCCTCGAACAGGGACTCACGATACAGGTCGGTGGTGGACTCCCAAGGAGCGATGCAGGCCAGGTGAGGAGGACACTGAGCAGCGATACCCCACTGATGGATGGCGACACCGGAGTTACCGGCCATACCAACCTTACCATTGCACCAAGGCTGCTGCGCAACCCACTCGACGAAGTCGTAGCCGTCCTGACCATCCTGAACGCCGAAGATGTGGACATCGCCCTCGCTGTGGCCGGCGCCGCGGACGTCGACGTTGGCAACGGCGTAACCCTGATGGCACCAGTAAGCGGGGTCGGGAGACTCGAACTTAGCCAGCTTGGAAACAGTTCCCGGAGGAACGCCCATCAGCTGCCATTCGCTCATGCCGTCACCGGGGCGCTTGCCGAACCAAGACCAAGAAACGATGACAGGGATCTTCTCGGTGCAGTTGGCGGGACGGAAGATGTCGCAGTAGATCTTGCAGCCGTCACGCAGAACGACTTCCAGATCCTGCTCGCAGATGATGCCGGGAGCGGCCTCATAGGTGCGCTGATTGAAGGGAGGGCAGAAACCGTGACCCATGCGCAGCATGGGATCGTCGCTGGCAGACAGGTCGATGCCATCGATGTCGGCCAGAGGCTTACGGGCCTTCAGATAGATGGCCTCGATCTCTTCGCCCATGAACACTTCTTTACGAGTAAAATGAGTGTTGGGATTCACTTCCATAAGTATACCTCCTGTATTATTTTGCTTATCCCCATATAAACATAATATGATAGTATAAATTTACTTGAAAATCCCACTTTTTTCAATACCCTGCACTTGGACAATCATCGGAAATCACCCACCCTCAACCCCCGATTATCCGACAATCATCGGAACACTTATATTAAATATAGAAAATGCGACAAATCCCCGAAATTGCCTCGGTTTTCTGCACAAAAAATTACAAGTTTTGTGGGCAAAATGTCAAAAGCGACAAGGCATGGCCTTGTCGCTTTTGGACTTTTTTCAGCTAAATTGTCTACTCGTCTTAAAATCCGAAGTAGTTCACGGCGTTGCGGTGGCAGATGTCCTGCACCATTTCGCCCAAAGTGGGGATGTCGCAGGGATACTGCCCCTCCTCCACCAGCGTGCCCAGCTTATTGCACAGGATGCGGCGGAAGTACTCATGGCGGGCAAAGGAAGTGAAGGCGCGGGAATCGGTCAGCATACCCACAGAGCCAGACAGGAGGCCCGTTTCCATCAGCTGGTCGATCTGCTCAGAGATGCCGCGGACGTGGTCTAAAAGCCACCAAGCCGCGCCGTACTGCACCTTTGCCCCATCGGCGGCGAAATTCACCGCCATGGTGGAGAGCATGGCACTGTCGGCGGGGTTGAGGTTATAGAGGATGGTCTTGGGCAGGGTGTCCGTGCCGTCCAAGTCACCCAAGAAAGCGCTCAACTGGAAAGGATCGGTGGGCAGACCTACACTGTCGCCGCCTGCGTCTGCGCCAAAGGCGGAGACCAAGCGGGGAGAATTGTTGCGGATGGGGCCGAGGTGGAGCTGCATGGTGAGATCGCGGCGGTGGTACTCCCCTGCCAGGAAGCGCAGCAGTGCGCCTTGGTAGGTGGCGATCTCGCTCTCAGAAAGCGCCTCGCCCTTCATGGCCTTTTCTACCACGACGGCGGGATCGCCCGTGCCGTAGCGGAAGCGGATGAAGCCGTGGTCGGTGACGCGGCAGCCCACCTCACAGAAGAAGTCGAGGGACTTGGTGAGCGCGGCGCAGAGACTGTCCCAATCGGTGATGGCGCCGTAGCGAGCCCCAAGCTGGGCAACGGCGGCAGACCATGCACTTTAGTCGATGTGCAAAAAGCGGTCGGGGCGGAAAGAGGGCAGGGTGCGGAAGGGCACTTCCTTATCCTCCTTCAGCTTCAAGTGCCACTCCAAGGTGTCGGCGGGGTCATCGGTGGTGCAGAGGATCTTCACGTTGGCCTTGTGGAGCAAGGACACGGCATCGAAGCCCTCACCGCGGAGCATGGCGGAGGTTCTATCCCAAATCTCACGAGCCGTGGCGGCGGTGAGGGGGGTGGAGATGCCGAAATAGCGCTGCAATTCCAAGTGTGCCCAGTGGTACACGGGGCTGCCGATCAAACGGGGCAGCACAGAGGCGAACTTCTCAAACTTCTCGTACTCGGGAGCGTTGCCCGTCACATAGTACTCGGGCACGCCGCAGACGCGCATGACGCGCCACTTATAGTGATCGGCCTCCAGCCACAGCTGGGTCAAGTTCTCGTAGCGGCGGCGCTGGTAGATCTCATGGGGGTTGAGGTGGTTATGGTAGTCCATGATGGGACAGTCCGCCGCATAGTCGTGGTAGAGGGTACGGGCGGTGGCGGTATGCAGGAGAAAATCACGATCCATAAATGCTCTCATTAAAACTTCTCCTTATTGATCCACAGACCCAAGGCGGGGTTGGGGATGAAATAGATCTCCTCGCCGTCGGGGAGGGTGTTGTAGCCGTAGCTGAGCTTTTCGGGGTCGTAGCGGCGCACCATCTCCTCGTAGTCGGCGGCTTGGAAGCCCACGGACTCGATCTCTTCCTTGGAAATGTCCTTCACGGCGTAGGTGATGGTGAAGCGGCCGTCGGAAGAGCCGTGAATAAGATGGGCGGCAGCGCCCATGTTGTCACGGAGGTCTTGGTTCTCAGGCTTCTCAAATTGCTCCAAGGTGTTGATGCGACCCTTGTAGCCGTACTTGCGGATCAGCTTATCCACCTGCTCGTCCTCGCCAAAACGCTCGATACCGGGGGCAAGCACCAGCAGTTCGCCGCCGTCGGCGATGGCCATGCGGGTACGGTAGACAGACTTGTTGCCAAGCCAAGTGCTGTGGAACTCCTCGGGGGTCAAATACACCACGCACTTTTTGATGCCCGTGTCCACAAAGTCGATGTTCTTCTCCTGTGCCAAGGCGATGGCGGCCTCGAGGGCAGAGCGCTCCTCGCCGATGAAGAGACCGTGGGTGCGGATATTGCCAGCGGGGGCAGTGGTGACCGTCAGCACAAAGAGGATGGGACGATCCTTCAAGAAATGGGTCAAGGCATAGTCAAACACCTTGCGGACGGGGGTATGATCCTTGCCCATCATGCGCTCCATGCCGTAGACAGCGCCCACCATGTGGCTCTTGTTGATCATATCGCTGCCGCCCACGCCGACGAACAGATTCTTCGCGTGGTTAGCCATACCGATGACCTCATGGGGAACTACCTGTCCGGGAGAGATGATCAGATCGTATTTCTCATCCATAACC
>JAFQRI010000097.1 GCA_017410185.1 Oscillibacter sp.
CGGCGCTTACGAGGACATGATGGAGAGTGTGGAGGATCTGCTGCTGGCTCTTACCGTGGCACTGGGCCTTGTGTATTTTGTGCTGGCGGCCCAGTTTGAGTCCTTCCTGATGCCGGTCATCGTGATGATGATCATTCCCGTGGCATTCTCCGGCGCTCTTGCGTCCCTGCCGCTGGTGGGCCATGATCTGTCGCTGCTGGCGCTGGTGGCCCTTATTATGCTCTCGGGCACCGTGGTCAATAACTCCATCATTCTGGTGGAGTATATCAAGATCCGCCGTGATCGTGGGGAGGATCGTGAAACAGCCATTCTCAATGCCTGCCCCCTGCGCATCCGTCCCGTGATGATGACCACCATCACCACGGTGCTTGCCATGGTGCCGCTGGCCTTTGGTATGGGTGAATCCAATGAGATGATGAGCGACATGGGCATTGCCATGATGGGCGGTATGATCATTTCCACCCTGGTCACACTGGTCTTTACCCCTGTGTTCTACTCTGTTATCGACGATATCCCCAAGCTCTTCCGCCGGAAGAAGGCAATTGCTGAATAAAGCGCAAGGACGCTCTCGAAAGAGGGCGTCCTTTTTGCGTATAGCGGACTACTTTCCGGAAAAGCTATGAAAAACGGAAAGTGAGGATCTTTCATGCAGGAAAAACTTGTCATTGCGCTGGGTGGAAACGCTCTGCAGGATCAAAACAGCGACGGAAGCGCCGAAAGCCAGCTGGAGGTGGTGCGCCGCACCTGCGCACAGCTGGCGGAGATCAGCTGCCGGGGGTATGAAATGGCCATCGTCCACGGAAACGGCCCCCAGGTGGGGCGCATCCTTCTGGCGGGAGAGACGGCGAGAAACACTGTGCCGCCCATGCCCTTTGATGTTTGCGGCGCCATGAGCCAGGGCTATATCGGCTACCACATTCAGCAGGCCCTGCGCTATGCCCTTGCTGCCCGGGGCAGAAAGCTCCCTGTGGTGGCTCTTACCACCCAGGTGGTGGTGGATGGTGAGGACAAGGCCTTTGCAAATCCCACCAAGCCCATCGGCCCCTTTTATACCGCACAGGAGGCGGAGACGTTGAGAAAGGAAAAGAACTGGTCTTTCCGGGAGGAAACAGGGAAAGGCTGGCGGCGGGTGGTGGCCTCTCCTCAGCCAAAGCGCATCGTGGAGCTCGCCTCGGTGAAGCTCCTCTGGCCCCACGCCATCGTCATCACCTGCGGCGGCGGAGGTGTGCCCGTGCAGGAGCATGAAGATGGCACCATGGAGGGCGTTGCCGCTGTCATCGACAAGGACCTTTCCGCGGAGCTCTTGGCAGAGGAGGTGGCGGCGGATAAGCTGCTGATCCTGACGGAGGTGGAGAAGGTGGCCATCCACTTCGGAAAACCGGAGCAGAAGGATCTGGACCACCTCAGTCTTTCCCAGGCGGCGGAGTATGCCAAGGCAGGGCATTTCGGCGTGGGAAGCATGCTGCCAAAAGTCCAGGCGGCCATGCGCTTTGTCCGCCATGATCCGGAAAAAGAGGCCATCATCACCAGCCTTGATAAGTGCATCGAGGCATTGGAGGGGAAAACGGGAACCCACATTACCTTTGCGTGAGGGGGCAAACCCTCATCAGTCACCTTCGGTGACAGCTTCTCCCAGGAGAAGCTATATTACCTTCCCCCAGGGGAAGGTGGCGCGTAGCGCCGGATGAGGGTGCGGGCGGGTATTATCCGCCCGCAAAAAGGGAGACGCCACTCGGCGTCTCCTTGATTTTATTTACTTGATCTCGATCTTGCCGTGTTCCTTTTCGTACTTCTCGATATCCTTTCGGATCAGCACCAGAATATGCTTGTTGATGGAACGGCCCTCATAGTCGGAAACGGTGTGCAGCTTTTCCAGCAGCTCTTCATCGATCCTCACAGATATATGTTTCAGCATGAATTTCACCCCACAATGAACTTATTATGTGTTTATTTTAGGTTCATTGTGTGATACAATGTTTGAAATGGGTTCATAGTGAACTCACAAAATTTGGGAGGGCAGTGAGATGGACGAAATGGCATATGAGGAAATGGTGGACTACAGGAAAATGTACTATCGCATGGCGGGGGCTGTGGAGGACGCGATCCGTTTGCTGATCGCCGCGCAGGAAGAATGTGAAGAGATATTGTTGGATGATAGGGAACCCTGACGCCCCATGAAAAAAGGGGACGCCGGTTTCGGCGTCTCCTTAATTTTCCCCGCAAGGGGCAATGAAACATAGTCATTTTCGGCCGCGGCGTGTACGCGGACGAAAATACTTCTCAGAGCGCAAACGTGCGAGCGTAGCGAGTGCGCTGCAGCGCTCTGCAAACCTCCTATCCCAAAATCCGCAGATTTTAGGATAAAAACTTTACTTGTTCTCGAACTTGGCGGCGCGCTTTTCAACGAACGCGGCCATGCCTTCCTTCTGGTCGGCGGTGGCGAAGCACATGCCGAAGAGCTCGTTTTCCAGAGCGATGGCGCCGTCAATATCCATCTGCATGCCGCGGTCGATGCAGGCCTTGGAATACTTCACGGCGATGGGAGCGTTCTTTACAAAGGACTGGGCCATAGCCATGGCGCCCTCCATCAGGGCCTCGGGGGCGAAGACGGCATTGACAAGGCCCATCTCCTTGGCCTCGGCAGCATTCACCATCTTGGCGGAGAAGATCAGCTCCTTGGCCTTGGCGGTGCCCACACGGCGGGGCAGACGCTGAGTGCCGGAGAAGCCGGGGGTGATGCCAAGACCCACCTCGGGCTGACCGAACTTGGCCTTCTCGCTGGCGAGGATAATGTCGCAGCTCATAGCCAGCTCACAGCCGCCGCCCAGAGCAAAGCCGTTGACGGCTGCGATGGTGGGGATCTCCAGCTTTTCGATGCGGCGCATGACGGCGGCGCCGTAGCGGCCGAAGTTGCGGCCCTCGGTAAGGGTCATGGTGCTCATCTCACTGATGTCGGCGCCGGCGACAAAAGCCTTGCCCTCACCGGTGATGATGAGGCAGCCCAGCTCGGCGTCGGCTTCCACCTCGGCGATGACGGCGTTGATCTCGCTGAGCTCCAGAGAGTTCAGTGCGTTCAGCGCGGCGGGGCGGGAGATGGTCAGAACACCGATCTTGTCGTTCTTCTCGTAGCGGACGGTCTGATACATGGTGGTTTCCTCCTTAATTCAGCCGCATCTCGCGGCGCATGATTTCTAAGGCTACTATAGCAAGATTTTTCCTGCTTTTCAATAGGTTTCTCCCACGGCGAAGGTGCAGCGGGCAGTGAAGCACACGCCGTTTGCTCCTGCGCCCTCCATGAGATAGCCGTTTTCCGCACTGCAGCCCCGAATGGAGATGTTGTCCCCCAGCATGGCCTCCCGGCTGTAGTTGATAGCGAACTCTCTGCAGGGCAGGGGTTGGAGCTCAGCAGGCAGATAGTCCCACACGATATCGCCGTAGTTGCCGCTGAAGAGGTGACCATTGCCGTCCAGATCCGACCAGACCACCTTGCGGCTTCCAAGGTCGGTGAGGCCCTCTTTGGGCAGCACGATCTTCTTCGGCTCCGGGCAGTCGATCTCCTTGGGGCACTTGCCAAGCTCCCGCAGGGTGAAGGCGGAGGGGCGCAGCATTTTGTGGCTGTGGGGATCGGCCAGGACCCAGTCGCTTTTCGCACTGATGCAAAGCCGCCCCTCTTCGTCCAGCATCTCAAACACACGCTGCACCTGTGCGCCCTTTGCTCCGTTTTCCCATGTGTTCACCGTCAGCACCTCGCCGGAGCAGGGCAGGCGGTGAAACTTTACCGCAATGCGGGAGAGGAGAAACACAAAGCCCGCCTCCATCAGCCGCTCTCTGGGATACCCCAGCGCGTCGTAATGATAGCCGCCGAACACGGCGATCTTGCTCAAAATGGCAGCGGGGCGAACCCGCATGAATTTGTCACAGTCCCAGAAGGTGAGCTGCTCCTGCCGGGAATACATATCTTCGGTCAAAATCTGTTTAAAAGCCTGCATAACGACCCTTCTTTGGTTTGATTTGGTGCAATCATACCATTTTTCCCGGCGCTTTACAAGAGCACAGATGGCGTGGTATCATGGTGTCAACAATCACCAAGGAGGAATTGTCCTATGGAAAAGAAGATCATTGCAACGCAAGCTGCCCCCGGCGCCATCGGCCCCTATTCTCAGGGCTGGGTCGTGGGCGATATGGTGTTCACCTCCGGTCAGATCCCTGTGGATCCCGCGACCGGCACCATCCCCGAGGGGATCACCGCCCAGGCCCATCAGAGCTGCAAAAATGTGCTGGCTGTTCTCGCAGGCGGCGGCGCAGAGGCCGGGGATGTGGTGAAGACCACCTGCTTCCTTGCCGACATGGGCGACTTTGCCGCTTTTAATGAGGTCTATGCCCAGTACTTCCCCTCCAAGCCCGCCCGCAGCTGTGTGGCAGTGAAGACTCTGCCCAAGAACGTCCTGTGCGAGATCGAGGCCATCGCCGCAAAGTAAATTCGCAAAACAAACGAAGAACGCACCTGAAAGGCCCCCTTGTGTAAAGGGGGCTGGCACGGCGAAGCCGTGACTGGGGGATTGTCCTTTTGTTGGACGACCCCTCCGTCACACCTTCGGTGTGCCACCTCCCCTCACGCAGGGGAGGCTTTCGGGTGCGTTTTATGATATTCAGCGGAGGAAATTGACGTATATATAAAGCCCTGCGGGAATGAGGATCTGGAGGATCAAAATGGCGGGAATGCCGAAGCGAAAAGACTTGTGCAGGGTCTTATGGTGAAAGACTTTCATTCCAAGCAGTGCTCCAATGCTGCCGCCAAAGGCGGAGAGGAGAAACAGTGTCTTTTCCGGCACCCGCCGCACGCTCTCTTTCTTCTCCTTGCGCTTGGCTTTCCACTTGTCAAGACCGAAGATGAGAAAGGTGAGGAGGTTGATGATGAGCAGGTAAAGGAGCAGTAGCACCCAGGGGTTGCCAACTACGAAGAACACCGTGTCGGAAACGGCTGTGGGCTGATAGAGGAACTTCATGGCTTAGTAGCCCCAGATCATGGAGCGGTCAATATCCTTGAGGGAGTGAGCGCCGCACATGGCCATGGTGTCGGAGAGCTCTGCTTTGAGCTTGTCCACATACACCTTCACGCCCTCGGCGCCGCCGCCATAGACCATATTCACGAAGGGGCGGGCGATAAGGACCGCGTCTGCACCCAGAGCCAGAGCCTTGAACACATCCATGCCGGTGCGGATGCCGCCGTCCACGAAAATGGTCATCTTGCCGCCCACTGCGTCTGCAATGGCGGGAAGGACCTCGGCGGTAGCGGGGCACTGGTCCAGCACACGGCCGCCATGGTTGGAGACCACGATGCCGCTGGCGCCGGCTTCCAGAGCCTTCTTTGCGCCATTTACGGTCATGATGCCCTTGAGGATGAAGGGTTTCTTTGCCCACTCGGCGATCTGGCGCAGCTCGTCCACGGTCTTGCTGCCTGCGGGGGGCTGCATATTCTTGAGGAAGGGAAGGCCTGCGGCGTCGATATCCATGGCGATGGCATAGGGTTCTGCGGTGTTCACCAGCTCCATCTTCTGCGCTATGAGCTCCATGTTCCAGGGCTTCACAGTGGGAACACCCCGGCCCCCGGCCTTGGCGATGGCCTTGGAAGCGGCTTCCATGACGGAAGTATCCACACCGTCGCCGGTGAAGGCCAGAATGCCCGCTTCGGCGCAGGCGGAAACGAGAAGATCGTTATAAGTAAGGTCGGTGAACTTATCGCCGTAGTGGAGCTTTACCGCGCCCACGGGAGCGGCGAAAACGGGCAGATCCATCTTGTGGCCGAAGAAATCATAGGAGGTGTCCACAGGTGCGTTTTCGCAGATAGTGTCCATGTTGACGCACAGCTCCTGCCACTTCTGATAGTTGCGGATGGCACCGGTGCCGATGCCCTTGGCGCCGGGGCCGGGCATGGTGTTCTTGCAGGCAAGACCGTTGCAGGTGGGGCAGGATTTGCAGAGTGTGCCCATGCAGGTGCGGGCATTGGCCAGAACTTCCTGATAAGTCATAGAGAGGATTCCTCCATTCATTGTATTGTGATGATTTGATTGTACTCTCTCAAATGGAAAAAGGCAAGAGCAGGATAGTTTTTGCATAATCCTTCCCAGTGTGGTATTCTAAAATTATAAAACAAACGAGCTGCAGGAAGGAGCTACCCATGAAGCGGAGCAAAGAGGAAGACAAGCGGCTGAAAGCGGCTTTCAGGCGGGCGCTGGACAAGGAGCTGCGGGAGCATAAAAGCTCCTTTATTGTGTTTTACATTCTGCGAGCACTGGTGCTGGTGGCACTGGTTCGCCAGCTTATGCGGGGCAGCTATGAAAGCGCCTTTTTCTGTATCCTGACTCTGCTGCTCTTATATGTGCCCAGCTGGCTGCAGGTAAAGCTCCATATCGAGCTGCCGCCTCCGCTGGAGATCACGATCCTGTGCTTCATCTTCGCCGCAGAAATTCTGGGAGAAGTGAACGCCTTCTACGTGGTCATTCCCGGGTGGGACACCATGCTCCACACCATCAACGGTTTCCTCGCTGCGGCGGTGGGTTTTTCTCTGGTGATCCTCCTGAACGAGAACGAGCGGCTCACCTTTGACCTGTCTCCGTTCTTTCTGGCGCTGGTGGCTTTTTGCTTCTCCATGACCATCGGCGTATTGTGGGAATTTTTTGAGTTTTCCATGGACTATTTCTTCCACATGGATATGCAGAAGGATACCGTCATCCGCAATATCTACACCGTGGCGCTGGATGCCACCCGCACCAACAAGGTGGTGGCCGTAAAGGGAATAGAGGATGTTATGATAAACGGGCAGAGCCTTGGCCTTGGCGGCTATCTGGATATCGGCATCATCGACACTATGAAGGACCTGTTCGTGAATTTTGTCGGCGCGGTGGTCTTTTCTGTGGCGGGCTTTTTCTATGCCCGCACCAAGGGAGAGAAAAAGAACGCCGCTCTGGGCTTCGTGCCCAGCAAGAAGACGGAGGAGACAGACTACCTCAAGCAGGAAGAGAGCAAATAAAGAATACGGCCCTCTGCCGGGAATGGCAGAGGGCCGTATATTCTTCTCAGCGGTAAAGCTCAGGATCCTTGGGGATGATGATTGCTGCTACGATATAGGCGATCAGGCCGCTGAAGCCGGCCAGAGTGAGGGCGGCCCAGACAAGGCGCACGATGGTGGGATCCACCTCAAAATATTGGGCAACGCCGCCGCATACGCCGCAGATCATTTTTCCCTCTTCCACACGGTAAAGACGTTTCTTGTTCATAACGTTCCTCCTTTTGTAAGAATACTTTCCGCTTCTATTTTAATCATTCCCGGCGGCGGCTGTCAAGCGGGGAAGAGAATTGTAAACGGTGCGTGAAATTTTTAAGAAGTGCTACCAAAAGCAAATAAGTTGTGGTATCATGTATACGTAAAAATGGGGCCATAGCGTCAGACGGAAAGGAGGAGGCTGCGTGAAAAAGAAAATTTTTGCTCTGCTGGCGGCAGTGACGATGGCACTGGGGCTGAGCGGCTGCGGTGATACGCAGCTTCGCTTGAACCTGAATCCCCAGGAGCTGTATGCCCTGCCGGAGCTGCCCGCTCAGTATACAGCCCTCAACGGGCTGATCTCCGGCATCCTCGCCGGCGGCGCGGAATACGCTGCCCCCACCACCGGCACCCAGGTGCAGAATGTGCAGATGGTGGACCTGGACAACGACGGAAAGGACGAGGCCGTGGCCTTCTTTCGCAATGTGGGGGAAGAGAAGCCTCTGAAGATCTACATTTTCAAAACCGTGGAGGAAGAGTTCCGGCCGGCCGCCGTCATTGAGGGCAGCGGCACCGCCATTTCCTCTGTGAACTATACGGACCTTAACAGCGACGGCCGCACGGAGATCGTGGTGGGCTGGAAGGTGAACACCGAGCTGCAGGCTCTTTCCGTCTACGCCCTGCGGAAGGGAAGCGGCGAGGAGCTGCTGCGGCCGGAGGAAGTGCTCAAAAGCGTGAACTATGTAAAATATGCCATCAGTGATCTGGACAGGGATGCTCTGCAGGAGGTGGTGATCCTCCGGGCAGATGAGGAAGGAAACGGCATTGCCGAGTATTATACCTGGGGTCAGAGCGGCAACATGGCCCAGTCCGCCACCGCGGTGTCCATGACCATGGCGGAACTGAGCCGGCAGGGCCGTGTCACAGAGGGCACTCTTGCCGACGGTACCCATGCCCTGTTCGTTACGGGTGTGAATGATGAGAACCGCGCAATTACGGATATCCTGACCCTCAGCGGCGGAGAGCTGGACAATATCCTCCTTTCTGCCAGCACCGGCGTGAGCCGCTGTATTTCTGACTTTTATGGTCTTTATCCCACGGATATGGACGGCGACGGCGTGACGGAGGTCCCTGTCCCCAGCCGTCTGCCCGGCTGGAGTGAGGAAAGCCCTGTCTATTACCGGATCGACTGGATGCAGTTTTCTGACTCCGGCACGGGGGAGACCGTGCTGCAAACCTACCATGACATGGAAAGCCGCTGGTATTTCCGCCTTCCCGCAAGCTGGATGGAAGAGATCATCATCGGCCGCAGTACCATCAGCGATGAGGCTGCCGTCACATTTTATCGGCTGAGCAGCAATACGGAGGAGAAGCCCGCGCCCATCCTGCGCATCACAGCCATCACCGGCGCGAACCGTGATATTAAGGCCATTCGCGGTGGACGCTTTATCCTCAGCCGTCAGATGGAGACCACCTATACCGCTGAGCTTCTGGAGGGGAATGAGCTGTGGGAGCACGGCCTCACCACCGATGAGGTCCGGGGAGCCTTCAGCATCATCGCGGCGGAATGGACGGCAGGGAACTGAGAAAGAAAGCCGCTGAAAAAGCAGCAGAAAGGAATGCCTATGAAGAAAGTTTTGGTTTTGGAGGATGAAGCCAGCATCCGCAGCTTTATCGTGATCAATCTGCGCAGAGCCGGCTATGATGTGATCGAGGCCCAGTCCGGCGAGGAAGCGCTGGAGCAGCTCAGGATCCATCCGGATACCAGAGTGGCTCTGCTGGATATTATGCTTCCGGGTATCGACGGCTTTGAAGTCTGCCGCCGCATCCGCGCCACCAACGGCCAGATCGGAATCATCATGCTCACTGCCCGCTCTCAGGAAATGGATAAGGTAACGGGGCTGATGACAGGCGCGGACGACTATGTGACCAAGCCCTTCTCCCCGGCGGAGCTGACCGCCCGCGTGGACGCGCTGTTCCGCCGTGCCGGCGGCGAGGCGCCGGTGCAGTCCGGTGAGATCCGCCAGCCTCCCTTCCTGCTCAATACCCGCAACCGCACGCTGGAGAAAAACGGTGTGCGCATCAAGCTCACCCAGGTGGAGTATTCCATCATGCGCTATTTTATGGAGAATCCCGGCAAGGCCCTCAGCCGTGAAGAGATCCTGGATACGGTCTGGGGCAGAGATTATTTTGGCGAGCTGAAGATCGTGGATGTGAATATCCGCCGCCTTCGGCTGAAGATCGAAGACAATGTGCAAAACCCGGTGTATATCACCACCGTCTGGGGCTATGGCTATAAATGGGGATTCTGAAGCAGGAAAAAACGGCTTGGGATAAGGCCTATCGCGCTCTTTGGCGGCGGGAAGAGCGGTTTTTGCGCCATTATGAAAAAAAGGAACCCTCCGCTCTGGAGCGGAAGATCGCTTCTGCAGCGCCCGACGCCATCGTGGAGACCCTTCACACGGCGTTTGTCAAAGCCTTCGGCGTAGTGTTTGAAAAGGGGACCGGCGCTATTTTGAAGGCCGGCGGCGTGGATAAGCGGCGTATCGATTATGAGGTGAATGTTCTCGCGGCAGACCAGCAGGAGGATAAAAAGACCCTGAAGGCCTTTTCAAAGGCCGCAAGCCGGGCGGGAGCGGGAAACGTGCTCCTCTCCGGCGCGGCGGGGATCGGCATGGGCGCCTTTGGCGTGATGCTGCCGGATGTTCCTCTGTTCACTGCAATGCTCCTCAAAACCGTGTATGAAACGGGGGAGAGCTACGGTTACCGCGCGGAGGAGGAGAAGCTCTTTGCCCTCCGCCTTGTCAACACCGCATTGACGGACGGGCCGTCTTTGCGGAAAAAGGACGCATGGCTCAACCGCTATATTCAGGAAGGGCAGTGGCCCGATGTGCCTGATATGAAGGAGGAGATGGATGCGGCCGCCCGCAGTCTCAGCCGTGCTGTGCTCTACAGCAAGGCAGTGCAGAATGTGCCGGTGGTAGGCGCCGTGGGCGGCGCAGGGGACGCGGTGATATTGAGCCGCGTGCAGAAATACGCCGCCATCAAATATCAAAAGAGATTTCTCATCCGGAGGAAGCTGTCCGGACAACAATAAAAGGAGAGGAGGATCACCATGGCAGGAAAAATGCTTCGCCGCAGTTCTTTGCGGCTCAAAGGCCTTCGGAAACGCTGGCTCGTGAACACGATCACGCCTGTTTTCCTGATGCTGACGCTGCTGGTGGCCCTCTTTTCTCTTGGCATTTCCAACTATTACTACGGTTCCATTCAAAAGGGCCTGGAGACTCGCGTAGAGGTGCTGAGCAACTCCTTCCATGAGTATTTCATGGGCAACGGATACAGCAATTATTACCAGAAGGCCGTGCAGGCGGCCCAGAACTTTGAGGACAGGGACGCCATCGAGCTTCAGTTTATTTCCGCCGGCGGCCATATCGAGGTGTCCTCCTCCGGTCTTACCGCCGGTACGACCCCCGGTACGACGGATATCTCTCAGGCGCTGATGGAAAACAGAACCGCCCATTTTCAGGGCAGCGATCCGGAGACAAATGAGCAGATCATGGCAGTTTCCACGCCCCTTCGCTCCGGCGGCCGGGTGGTGGGCATCATGCGCTGCGTGACCTCCATGCGCCTTGTGAACCAGCAGGTGATGATCGCGGTGCTGGTCATCATCCTCATCGCCCTGATGTGTCTTTCCATGGTGCTGATCTCCAACCTCGTGTTCATCAACGACGTGGTGGAGCCTGTTGCCGTGGTGACGGACGCCGCCAAGCGCATTTCCCACGGCAGCTACGGCTTCCGGGTGGAAAATAGCTACAGCGACGAGATGGGAGAGCTGGTGGACAATATCAACGATATGTCCATGAAGATCAGCCAGAATGAGAAGATGAAGACGGAGTTCATCTCCTCCGTATCCCATGAGCTGCGAACCCCCCTCACCGCCATCAATGGCTGGGGCGAAACGCTGATGGAGGATCCCCTTTCCGACCCCGCTCAGACCCGCCGGGGCATGCGCATCATCCTCAATGAGACCCGCCGCCTTTCCACCATGGTGGAGGAGCTGCTGGACTTTTCCAAGATGGAGGACGGCCGCTTTACCCTCAGCATTGAAGAGATGGACCTGCAGGCGGAGTTTGAAGACGCCATCTTTACCTATATGGAGCTTTTCAAACAGGAGGGCATCGAGCTGACCTATGAAAGCCCGGAGGAAGAGCTGCTCCCCCCCATTTCCGGTGATCCGGAGCGGCTCAAGCAGGTGTTCTGCAATCTGCTGGACAATGCCGCCAAGCATGGCGGCGCAGGACGGCGCATCCATGCCTCCATTACCCGGGAGGGAAGCGATCAGGTCATCCGTATCCGGGACTATGGTCACGGCATCCCTGAGGCGGAGCTGCCCTTCATCAAGCAGAAGTTCTATAAGGGCTCTTCCAAGGCCCGCGGCAGCGGCATTGGCCTTGCTGTGTGCGATGAGATCATTACCCTCCACGGCGGCGAGCTGATCGTGGGCAATGCCGAGGGCGGCGGCGCCGTAGTTACGGTGCGCCTGCCGGAGGAGCAGTGATTTTCTGCACGAAAAACAGAACAGGAAATTTCGAACAAATGTTTGATTTTGCTTGTGGCTTATGATATGATAGCAGCAACGAAAGGATTTAATATGGCAAAGAACGAGACTCAAAACAACTCCTGCGCCTTCCGCACCAGCATCGGCGGACAGGCGCTCATCGAAGGCATTATGATGCGCGGCCCTGAAAAGCAGGCTATCGTCGTGCGGGATCAGGAAGGAAACCTTGTAGAAAAGGTGGAGGAGCTGAAGTTCATCAAGGACCGTTATCCCATCCTTGGTGTACCCCTGATCCGCGGCACGGTGAATTTCCTGGCCTCTATGGTCAGCGGCGTGAAGGCGCTGATGTATTCCGCCGAATTCTATCCCGAGGATGAGAGCATGCAGCCCAGCAAATTTGACCTGTGGCTGGAAAAGCACATCAGCGACAAGAAGCTGGAATCTGTCATCATCACTCTGGCGGTGGTGCTGGGTGTGGGGCTGTCTGTGTTTTTGTTCATGGTGCTGCCCACCTTCCTCACCGGCGGTATCCTCCATTTCTTCCCCGGCTTTCCGGGTTGGGGCCGCAATCTGGTGGAGGGCCTTTTGAAGGTCATTATCTTCATTTTGTATCTTGCGGTCTGCTCCCGCCAGAGCGATATTTACCGTGTGTTCCAGTATCATGGGGCGGAGCATAAGACCATCTTCTGCTATGAGGCGGGCCTGCCCCTGACGGTGGAAAATGTCCGCTCTCAGCCCAAGCACCATCCCCGCTGCGGCACCAGCTTCCTCTTTGTGGTGATCTTTGTGTCCATCATCGTTTCCAGTATCGTTTTCGGAATCTGGCCTATGAGCAATGCCTTCATGCGCACCGGTGTGCATTTGCTGCTGCTGCCGCTGGTGGTGGGCATCACCTATGAGTTCAACCGCTGGGTGGGCCGCCATGTACAGGAGGGAGGCATCGCAAAGATCCTCACCGCCCCCGGCATGTGGCTGCAGAATTTTACCACCAACGAGCCTGACGACACCATGATCGAGGTGGCCATCCGCGCCCTCGAACTGGTGCTGCCCGAGGAGAAAGGTAAGGACGAGTGGTAAAGTATGGCCATCACATATAACGATTTATATTTGGATATCCGCCGGGAGCTGCGGCTGGCAGGTATTGCGGCCTCCACGCTGGAAGCACGGGAACTGGTGTGCTTTGGCACCGGCAAAACCAAAGAGCAGCTCCAGATGGACGGCCGCCTCTACGCCTCTCCGGAGACGGAAAAGCGGGTGCGGGATTTGATGCGGCGCCATCTTGCCGGCGAGCCTGTGGCCTACCTCATCGGCGAGTGGGAGTTTTTTGGCCTGCCGCTGGATATTTCTTCCGATGTGCTCATTCCCCGGCCCGACACGGAGGTGCTGGCCCAGGAGGTCATCGACTATCTGGCCCCCCGCTCCGGAGAAAAGCGGGTGCTGGATCTTTGCGCCGGCAGCGGCTGTATCGGTCTTGCAGTGGCCTCCCAGGTGGAAAACTGCCGCGTGGTGCTGGGCGACTATTCCGAGCCGGCACTGAAGATCTGCCGCCAGAATATCCGGCGCAATGGCCTGAGCGGCAGAGTGGTCCCCATGCAGATGGATGCTCTTGCCAAGCCCGACCGGGCGCTGGGTGAATTTCACTGCATCGTTTCCAATCCCCCTTACATCCCCTCCGGCGACATTGCGGGGCTGGATGTTTCTGTGAAGAATTATGAACCCCACATGGCGCTGGACGGCGGAGAGGATGGCCTTGATTTCTACCGCTCCATCGTGCAGCAGTGGAAGGAAGCCCTTGTTCCCAACGGCCGGCTCTATTTTGAAGTCGGTATCGGGCAGGCAGATGATGTGCTGCGCATCATGCGTAAAGAAGGCTTTGGAGATATTCAGGTGGTCAAGGATCTGAACGATATTCCCAGAGTGGTCTTCGGTACCCTGCGGGGCAGCAGCGAAACCGCCGTTTTCGGCGATTGAAACTATGTTTAATTTTTATTGATTATAGATTCAGGAGGAAGCAAGCATGGCAAAGGATAAGGGCCCGCTGCCCACTGCGGCGCCGGCCAGCGACAAAAAGCGCGCCATTGACGCTGCCATGGCGCAGATCGAAAAGGCATACGGCAAAGGCTCCATCATGCGTTTCAGCGATGGGGCGGAAATGAATGTGGACTATATCCCCACCGGCTCTCTGGCGCTGGATGTGGCGCTGGGTGTGGGTGGTCTCCCCCGGGGCCGTATTATTGAAATTTACGGGCCTGAGTCTTCCGGTAAGACGACCCTTGCCCTCCATGTGGTGGCGGAAGCCCAGCGCAAGGGCGGCGAGGTGGCCTTTATCGACGCCGAGCACGCTCTGGACCCCATGTATGCCCGAGCTCTTGGCGTCAAGGTGGAGGATATGCTCATCTCCCAGCCTGATACCGGCGAGCAGGCTCTGGAGATCACCGAGGCGCTGGTGCGCTCCGGCGCCATCGACGTCATCGTGGTGGACTCCGTTGCGGCTCTGGTCCCCCGGGCAGAGATCGAGGGTGAGATGGGCGACAGCTATGTGGGTCTCCACGCACGGCTTATGAGCCAGGCCCTGCGCAAGCTCACCGGCGCCATCGGCAAGACCAACACCATCGTTATTTTCATCAACCAGCTGCGCGAGAAGGTGGGCGTCATGTACGGCAACCCCGAGGTCACCACCGGCGGCCGCGCCCTGAAGTTCTATTCCTCCGTCCGCATCGATGTGCGCCGCGTGGAGGCCATCAAGAACGGCAGCGAGGTGGTGGGCAACCGCACCCGCGCCAAGGTGGTGAAG
>JAFQRI010000098.1 GCA_017410185.1 Oscillibacter sp.
AATCTCGACAAGATCGTCACATTCACGGATAATGGGAGCCCGGACACCCATAGAAACAGTACCAATCATCCGGCTCATAAAAACACTTCCAATCAAATAGAATCGTGTAATTGGCGTTGCCTATTACTTTCACATTATAATACAATCATGTCCGTTTGTAAAATAAAAAATTTCGTTTTTTCTTTGTAAATTATAAAAAATTTGTCAATGGCTGCAGATGCAGGCTGAAATTGCGAAAATAAGCGCGCCGACGGGATAGGCCGGCGCGCTTCTGATTGTCCAAAGAATACCACCTGCTATGCAGGTGGTACAAAAAAGTTATACTTATGCGTAGAAAAAGGAAACCTCCAATGATAGAGTTGTAAGAAGGTTCGCCAACCGCTTACAAACAACATCAATGGAGGCATCCAAAATGGACATCAATAGTTTAGCACATACCAAGTGGAATTGCAAATATCATATAGTCTTTACACCCAAATACCGTAGACAGATAATTTACAAGCAGATTTCAGCGGACATAGGCTCAATCATACGGACATTATGTGCCCGAAAGAGTGTAGAGATCATCGAAGCAGCGGCAATGTCGGATCACATTCACCTTTACGTCGCAATTCCACCAAAATATAGTGTAGCGGAGTTCGTGGGGTATCTAAAAGGAAAAAGCAGCTTAATGATATTCGACCGACACTCAAATCTAAAGTACAGATACGGCAACAGGCATTTTTGGTGCAGAGGGTACTATGTCGATACAGTGGGAAGGAATGAAAAAGCAATAAAAGAATATGTCCGCAACCAGCTACAAGAGGACATCGCAACCGACCAAATGAGTATCAAGGAATACAATGACCCGTTTACGGGTGAGCCGGTAACCAAAGGCAAATAAAAAGCCGCCCCCGGAGGGGGCAGCCAGTAATAAATTGCGGTTGGCGAACCGTTCATGCGTCTTAAGACGCGGCTGTAATAGGCCCTTATAGGGCCTGTGCAAGCCACCGGCTTAGCCGGTGGTCATGACTTAATACAGCTTGGTGAATTGGAAGTCCGGGTCGATGCCCAGCTCCTGCAGCGCCTTTGCCTTGTTCCGGGCGATCTTCTCGTCCATGCGGTCGAAGAGGTTGCGGCCCTTGGTGTCGATATCCACCACGAAGGGGCCCAGGTCACGGACCTTGAAGAACCAGGCTGCCTCAATGCTGCCCAGCTCGTCGAACAGGTGCACATCCTGCACCTCGATGGAATCCACCCAAAGATTGGGGCTGACGGAACGGGGAGAAACATGGACACACTTTTTCTCCTTCATCATCCGGGCGGTCTTTTCGCCCATGGTGGTCTTGCCCACGATCATCTTCAGACCCCAATCCTCCACGCTCTGCGCACCCCATTTTTCAAAACGGATGCTGGAGGTGGGCATGAAGGAAACCAGACGCCACTTGCCGTCCTCTTTGATGACGATGGGGCCGTTGTGAATGAGGATATTCCGCTTCTCGGTGGAGAAGGGAAGGGTGTGCTTTTCGTCGAAGATGTATTTCTGCAGCCGGGAACGGCAGGTGAACACCTCGCCGGTGATGTAGACGATGTCGCCGATGTTCAGCTGCTCCACATCACTGTCCGTAAGGGGCGCTGTCAAATGATATTCTGCCATAGTCTGCCTCCTTATCTGTCGCCGAACCACATGGGGCTCTTCATCACGGTCACACGGCTGTCTCCGTCGATGCGGGAGGATGCCCGGCGGGCTACCATGCAGTTGGTGCTGGTGGCCACGGCGATGCCGGCGATATGGGTGTAGGCGTATTCCACATTCACACCCAGCACGGAGGTGTCGCCGCCGGCGCCCAGAATGCCGAAGCCCAGGCTGTTGAGGGCCTTGTACAGATCCTCCTCGATCTTGGTGAACATGGGGTCGGGATGACGGGAGCCTACAGTCCGCAGGCAGGCTGCCTCCTTGGCCAGGTTTGCCGCCACATTGGCGGTGCCGCCGATGCCGATTCCCAGCACGGAGGGAGGACACACCGCGCCGGCTCTGGCGGAGGCGGTGAAGCTGTCAATGACGAATTTCTCGATGCCCTGGATGCCGTCGGCAAAGGCCACGATGCGGTGGCGGGTGCCGCCGAAGCATTCGCTGCCGCCGCCCTTGGCCGCGTAGGAGATCTCGATAGCGTCGCCATCCACAAACTTGTAGGTAAAGTCCGGGATGTTCATGCCGATGTTGTTGCCGGGGTCAAAACCTGTGAGGGGATGCTTCATGGTGGCCCGGAGGTAGCCCATCTTTGTGGCCTTGGCCACAGCGCGGCGCGCCGCGTTCTCCAGCTCCACAAAGCCGCCCTCCAGCTGGCACTGGTTACCCACCTTGAAGTAGAAGATGGGCCAGCCGGTGTCCACACACAGGGGGTTCTCCCGCTGGGCGGACATCTTCATGCTCTTGAGGGTGGCGATCAGGCCGTTCTTTGCGTCGGGATTGCTCTCCCGCAGAATGGCCGCCTCAAAGGCCTCCTGCACATCGGCAGAAAGCTCCGTAGCGCCCCGCTTCACGGTCTCAAACAGGACCTGCTCGTAAACTTCTGTTTTAATCATGGTGCGCCCTCCTCAGATCTCGATTTGGGACAGCGGGATATGCTGCTGACAGCCGTAGATATCGCTGTCGGCCAGGCTGCCGCTGATGTTCTTCCGGGGGAAGGTGATCTTGATGGAGTTGACCACCTCATAGGCGATAATGTCGATCTTCTCCTCTGCCACATCATAGGCCTTGGCGATCCGCGCCTTGGTCAGCCGCTGGGCGGCGTATTCCATGGTCTCACGGTCGTGGAAGATCAGGTCGAAGGTGATGTACAGGGGGCCTGCGTTTTTGCTGCGCAGGATCTTGGTGTAGTCGATCAGCTTTTTCACAGCCCTACCTCCTCAAGTTCCAGTTTTGCGGTCTCCAGCAGGGAATCCACCTTGGCCAGATGGAACACGGAGAATTCATACACCGGGCCCACATGGATGTCCGAGGGAGAGAAGGGGAATGCCAGGTTGCCGGCACTGGATTTTCTGCCGGGATAGTCGCAGTGGAGCATGCGGCTGCGCACCAGGGCGCAGACCGTGTCGGCGATCTCCTGGGTCTGGCCGACAATATCCATGACGATGCCCAGAGAGCTTTCCGGGCCGCCGTTGGTCTTGAAGGAGATGCTGTAGCTGTTCTCCGGCAGGGTGCTGCGGGTGTTGTCAGCCACGAAGCGGCGCACGGTTTCCTCTATGTCGGGGAAACGGCGGATGGTCTCGGGATCGTAGATGGATGCGGGACAGATGGTGCGGTAGCCGGCGCATTTCACGCCCTCCAGCTTCAGGGTCTTTTCCTCCGCGTCGTGGAAAACAGAGCCGGAAACCCGGACGGTACGCTGGTCTGCCTGCTGGAATACGGAATTGGTCAGGTCGCATACGCCGTCGGGCTCGTAGATCAGATAGGGGTTGGTCTGCTCATACAGGGTGTGGGCAGCCACACGGTCCACGGTGCAGCGGCGGATGGGGTTGGCGGGACGAAGCTCAAAATGATCCTCGTACATGTACGCCTGCATCACATCGGCGGCGGCCACGGGCTCGGAGCACATGGCACCGCATTCCATGATCTTGGCCATGTGGAAGGCCAGACCGGGGTTGAAGCCGTTGTAGATACAGGGTGCGGCATAGATGGCGGTGTCGCAGGCACGGCCGCAGAGGATCACGTCCGCCTTCTTATCCAGCATCTCCATGATGGGAGCAATGCCGATCTGGCTGACGATGGTGGTGCTCTGCTCCACAGCCTCCCGGGTAAGGGGCATTTCGTCGCTCATGTTGGCGATCTTGCCGGAGTCCAGCTTCTCCAGCACATAGTCCTTGGAAACATCACTGTACACCGTGCCCAGGGTGAAGCGCAGACCCTTTTCTTTGGCGATCTCCAGCAGGATCTCCTTCAGCCACTGCACATGGCGGCTGCTGCCGGCGCCGCCGGCGGTGCCGATGATGAAGGGAGCCTTCTGTGCCAAAGCCTTGGGAAGAGCCAGAGCCAGGTCGCGCTTGACAGCGCTGCGGTCGGTGAAGGACTTGCCGCTTCCTAAGTAATAGGGGCCGGGGTCGGTGGAGCCCGCGTCTACGCCCAGATAATCCACTTTTTCGGAAAAGGCGATCTCCAGCGCTTCCTCGCTGTAGCCGTAGCCCAGCAGGCCGTTTAA
>JAFQRI010000011.1 GCA_017410185.1 Oscillibacter sp.
ATGAAACGACTGGGACGCAAGGGTTTCTTATTTGACCGCCTGATAACTCCGACTCTGAAGGTCGCTGGTTCGAATCCAGTCGGGCGTACCAAAAATCGACATCCTTCGACAGAAGGGTGTCGATTTTACTTATTCACCGTTGCCTCTTCCCTCTTCACCAAAAGAAGTGTCGATGCGGGTGCTGTGTAATATGCAACGATGCGAGATAGCGCAGGACCACCTGTATTACAGGTGGTCCTGCGTTGTTTGATTTATTTACGGGCAGATCTCCGGGGATCATATCGTCATTTCAAGGGGCTTTTCCTGTTTTCAGCTCTGCGGCTCCAAAATGCCGTGGAGGACAAATCTCGCGTCTTCAAATTCGTAGCTGCAGGTGGACAGCGTCAGCACCCGGCTTTCTTCCGTGGGGACCGTATCGGAGACAAAGACACTCTTTTCTCTGCGGCTGTCCAGCCACTGGACATATTCCGCCCCGGAAAACTCTCTTTTCCATGCGTCGCCGGAGGGATCGGAAACATATCCGGAGAAAAACCGCAGCTGGTACGCAGCTGACGGCGTAATGAGCCAGCCTGTGGGATGGGCGTCATAAAAATCCTGCTTTTTATAGCTGCCCAGATCGTAGAACATGGAGTGGTCCTTCATATAGTGACCGTAAACGATCTGATTGGCAGACTGAAAGGCCGCGTCATTGGCGGCATCCAAAAACAGGCACCCCGCGCCGCCGGATGTGCCGTCAAAGCGGTGGGTCAGATAAAAGTCATTGTCCTGCCCCTGCACCACGGGATAGTGGATATTCGTCCCTTCAATGGTCAGCCAGCCCACGGTCTCCGGATTGATGCTGCGCAGGGCCTCAAAATCCACCTTCGGCCACAACGGCTCCGCCCCAGAAGCCTTGCTCTCTGCCGGCTGCGGGGCAGGCGACGGGGCGGGAACGGTGGAAACGTACTGCTCCAGCGCGGCATACTGGGCCTGGGAATCGGCATACCCGCTGCAGATCTGATAAACCTGCCAGCCGGAGAAGATAAACACACACAGCAGTCCTGCTGCCAGAATTTTTACCAAAAAGGCTCTCATGGGCTCACCACACAGCGAAGAATGATATATTCCAGAGAATAGGCGTCCCGAACGAAGAGGGTCAGCTCCGCCTCTTCGTCCAGCAAGACCTCCGCCCGGGCAGAGTCCGAGCGCTCCACCCGCGCCACCGCGTAGGAAAATTCAGCGCCGGTCATGTCGGTGACCGTCACAGTGGCCCCGTTTGGAATGCGGTCAAAGCAGTCAAACTGACCGGGCTGATCCGCTCCGCCCACAATGAGGGAGCCATCGTATACCGTGCCCCAGAAGCGGCAGGGGCGCAGAGTAACATCCCCCTTCTCCCAGTGGTTGGAAACAGGCAGGGTCACGCCAAAGGCGGGGATCTCCAGCAGGGCTGCAAAGTCCTCCCCGCCGATCTCCAGCGCGGGCATCTCCATATTCCGGTAAGTATCCGCAAGACCCTCCCTGCGGGGCGGGAGGACTTCTTCCATGACGCGAAGGATCTCCGCGTTTTCCTCCCGGGCCTGCCTCACGCGCAGCTGGGTGGCTGCCAGCAAACCGAGGCTTCCCAAAATCAGCAGGCAACCCACGGCAAACGCCGCCTTAGCGCTTCTTCTCATTTCTGCTTCCTCTCATGCCGCGAATGCCAAGGAGCATCAGGGCAAAGCCGGAGATGCACATGACCACCACATAAAACCACAGGGGCGAGGTGTCGCCAGTTTTGGGAGCGCCCGGCAGAGGATCTTCCGGTGTGCCCATTTCTCCGGAAACATCCGGATCATCCGGTTCTCCGGGGTCACTGGGAGTACCGGGATCTTCGGGATCTTCGGGTTTCTCAGGCTGATCGGGCTGATCGGGCTGATCGGGCTGATCGGGCTGATCGGGCTGATCGGGTTTATCTGGCTTTTCGGGTTTATCGGGCTTCTCGGGTTTATCGGGCTTCTCAGGCTCTTCGGGGCTGTGGGCGGTGTTGGTGATGACAAAAGCGTTATCATTTTCCGTGACGGTCACCTCATAGCCCTCGGGAACATGGCGCTCCACCACGGCCCAGTCTCCCGTCCCCTCCGGGTCGCTCCAGAAAAAGGACCAGTGGTTCTCCGCGGTCAAAACCACGCTCTGGTGCACCGCGCCGTCCTTCAAAATATCAACGGTGATGGACGCGGGCCGCTCAGCGGAGGCGGAGTCCTTCCAGAGCTTCACCACCCGGTATTCTGCCGGAGCGGGGCGGACGGTATGCTTTGGCTTTGCCTCCACATCATAGTCATATCCATCTTCTGTGGGCGTTGGAAGATAGACCATAAAATCGTGGAAAATAACAGTCTCGTTTCCGGAAGAAAGGGTGGCTCCGCTCACCAGATACAAGCCCTGCTCCAGCGCGGCAAAGACCACCGTGCCGTCTTCGTCCGTCTTTGCCGTACGGCAGGGGGCCGTTCCCTCCGCGGCAATATAGGCCGTGAGCGTAGAGGCCACGTCCCGCCATTCCTGCTGGGAGGTGATGCCGTTGATGCTGACGGGATAGCCGTCATAGGGGGGCAACAGTGCGTAGTCCCCCTCTGCATCGGGGCAGGCAACACGGTGGATGGAAATATCCAGATCCCCATAGCCCACCCCCTCCCGGGCGTAATTCAGCGTCAGGCTGCAGGGGGCATCGATCTCCAGCGCGGCAGCGTGGAGGGTAAGCAGAAACAGCGCGCAGAGGATACAGGCGATTCGTCTTTTCATGGCAGATCCTCCCCTAAGGATTCTTTCTTCACAGGCGCCACCATCACATAGATCAGCAGCACGAAAATAATGGGCAGCGCCACCATGGGCATCACCACCAGAGGCTCCACACGGTAGGCCTCATTGGCGATGTAAATATTGCGCTTTTGCGTGGCGTCGATCTGGTGTCCCCGCACCAGAAGGCGCTGGGTATTGATGCCGTAAGGGGTGCAGGTGAGCAGCGTGCAGTAATCCTTGCCCTCCTCGATCTGGATGAGGCTGACATCATCCGGCTCCACGATGCGGATCTGGTCCACCTCATAGGTAAATTTGCGGTCAAGGATGGTGAAATAAAAGGTATCTCCGATCTCCATGCGGTCAAGGTGGGTGAAGAGCACCGCCGTGGGAAGGCCCCGGTGGGCAGAGACCACGCTGTGGGTGGTCTTTCCCCCTACAGGGAGACTGGTGCCCTGAAAGTGACCGGCGGCGGCGCTGAGCACCGCGTCGGAGGTGCCGTGGTACAGGGGCAGCTCCTGCGAGATCTTGGGCACGGTGACATAGCCGATCATGCCCGTGCCGCTGACATCCAGCGTGCTCCAGTAGTCCTCCTCCAGCAGGGGATATTCCCGCAGGGGGACTGCCAGCGCCGCCAGCGCCGCGTTGTAGCGGTCCGCCTGCTCAAAAATGGCGGTATAGTCCTCGGGCTTATAGGCCGCCAGCATGGCCTCGTAGTCCACGATGGCCTCGCTCTGGGTCTTTGAGTTCCAGTAGCTGCTGATGGCGGGGTATAACAGCACGGACAGGCCTATGAAAAAAGAAACAAGAAGAATAACGGTGGATTTTCTGCTTTGCATAGGCTTCTCCCTGATGTTATGGGTTTTCCCGGCGGGAGCAAAGGCTCCCGCCGGGATGAAAGCAAGTCAGACCGGAGCCTGTTTGCGGAAACAGGTCAGCGGATCATGCTCATGCGCTTCTTGGTGACCAGCAGCACGCCGGCGCCAAGGACCACGATGGTGCCGAAGGTGACGAACAGCACGGTGCCCATACCGCCGGTCTCAGGCAGCATGGTGCCGGTCTTGTTCGTCACATGGACGCCGGAACCGGTGGAGTAGATCTCGCCATTGAAGACAGAATCCAGATTGGCGTCAGCGATGGTGAACTCCTTGCGAGCAGTCAGCTTGTTATAGCCGGCGGGAGCCGCCGTCTCCTCCAGATAATAGATGCCGTTGTCAAAGCCCACCACAGTGACCTTGCCGTTCTTGACCTCGATCTCAACACCGGCCTCATCGGCTCTTGCGCGGCGGTACTTGGGGTTGCCAGTGGTATCCAGAACGGGGGTAACATCATCAGCTGCCATCAGAGGCACAACTTTGATCTCGTTGCCGCCGGTAGCAGCATCATAGATCTTAAACTTGGCGCCGTCGATCAGCTTGTTGGAGGAATCGGTCTTGACGATATCGATGGAGAAGGTGTGGGTCTTGGTCTGATCGTGGGTAGTGAACTTATTTTCGCCGTACTCCAGCCAGCTTTCGTTGGTGTTGTCCTCAGTAGTACCAACAAGAGCATGGCGGTTCAGCATGGCGTTGTAGTAAACAATAATTCTTTCATTGGGCTTCAGGCTTTCCACAAAGGCATCGCTGAACTCCACTTCAAAAGTGCAGCCATCTGCAGGTGTAAGAGAAACAACCGTATAATCAGTATCCAGATCCAACGTTTCCTCCACACCGCCGCTCTTGACCAGTTTGACTTCGGTAACGCCTCTGCCGTTTTCTGGATCCTGCACAAAGGTCAGACCATCGCTCATCTTATCGTGAAGAACATAGTTCTGGGCACCGGCTGCCACATGGATAATAGACATGTAGTTCACGATCTGGCCGATGTCAGCCGTATTCACATCACCCCACTGACCAGTCAGGTCTTCCTGCACCTGCTTGTCGATGGTGGGCACATGGTTCTTTGCATTGATGGAGGCATCGGGATCGGTGGTGGTCAGGCCGCAGAGGGCACCGGCAGTGGAGTCCACCAGATAGTAGCCCAGGGGAAGATCTGAGAATTTACCGCTGGTTCCTGTAATAACGAACTGGCTATCATTCTTGGAGGACTGGACAGGCGCGATATGATTGGTCTTTGCATAAGACAGCGCCAGCTTGGCAAAGGCGGCGACAGTGGCATCATCCTCTGCTGCGATCCACGTAGCATAGTTCTGTGCGTTCACGGAAAAATATGCTTTTGCAGCATCCGTTGCAAAGAAAGCAGCCCATGCGGTATTTACTGTGTAGGAATATGCACCGGAAGTCTTATTGTAGCTTTCCAGATCCAGCAGTCTGTAGATCTCATAAGTAGTGTCGGCGCTCACACCGTTGATGGTGATAGATCCGGTTTCGGGATCATCAGCAAAAGCAGTGACCGTCAGAGACAGGGCCATGGCCAGAGCCAGCAGCAGTCCGCAAACTTTTTTCATGTGTTTCATAATGTTTTTCCTTTCTTTCTCATTATTTTTCTGCGGTTTGGCGCAATAATTTTTCTGCGCGAAGCGAGGCGTGTCTAACACTCCCCCCTTTCGCTTTTGCGCCTCTTGCCGCAGTACCAGCCCAGAGCGCTGAGGATGATCAGCGAGCCGAGCATTGTGTACCCCCAGTGACCGATGCCGCCGGTGGAGGGCAGCTCAACGGTCGCGCGGTATATGTTGGTGATGGTGGTCTTATAATCGGTGCCGGAGCTTCCTACGCCCATGATGGGGCCGTATTCCACCCGCCACTCGTTGGGAACGTCCAGCTCCTCCACGGTGTATTGGATCTCGTGCTCTCCGTCCTCATACTTGGGAAGGCCCTCAAAGGTGCAGACCCAGCCGTTTCGCAGGCTCAGCTCACCGATGAGGCCGGTATCCTCCCCATCGGCCAGCAGGGCCACACGGACGGTGAGCTCTTCAAACATGTCCTCCTGCCCCAGACCCCCAAGGTCCCACATTTTGTTCACCGTGAGGGTGAGAGTGGCCTCGTCCGAGGGGATGTTGGTGAGGCGGTAAGCCTTGTCGATGCCATCGGGGATGACCGGGGCGCTGCCGCCCAATTTCTGGGGGGTAACGCTGAGAGCCCTCGCACTGTCGCCGGTAATGTAAAACACACCGTTGTGGGTCAGATTCCCGGGCAGGTTTTCGTCAATGGGATAGAGTGTCTCATTCCAGTTGCCGTGGTCAATGAAGATGTACAGCTTCCCATCCAAGAAGCTCAGATTCTTATAGATACCGGGAGAAGAGGACGCCTTGAATGTATAGTTATCATAATACAGCGTCTGCCCCGCCTTGTTGACCAGCGTCACGGTGCCGTTGCTGTTGACCGTCGCCACCCACTGGGTGGTGCCGGAACTCTCGGCAGCGGACTGGCTGCTCTCCCACTGAATCCGGTTGCCGGAGGCACCAATATAGCCATACTTGGTCTGCAGCAGGTAGGTGCCGCCGTGCTCAAAGCCGCTCACTGCGGCAGCGCCGCCTCCGGAGCCGCCGGAGGAGGGGGGCGTGATGGCCTCTACCTTCCCCACATAGCCGGGGAAGGTGGCCTCCCGCACGGTGTAGGTCACTTCGTTTCCGTCGGCGTCCGTCTTGGGCAGGTTCTCCCAGGTATGCTTCCAGTCGGTGGCGTCATTCAGCAAAGCCGTCTGGATGCGGATGCCGTTGGCGTAGAGATAGACGGTGACGGAGTCGGTGGAGTGGTCCTCGCTGTCCTCCCAGACCTTTTCCACATACACCTTTGTGGGCTCGGCGTCTGTCGCGTTCGTGTTGGAAACCACAAGGAAGGCCTCCTGCGTGTCCTCGTTGACCTTGAAGCCGTGGACCGTGTAGCCCACCGTAAGCTCACCGTAAGCGTCACGCAGCACCTTGTAATCCGGCTTTCCGTAGCTGTTGAGCCGCATACGGATGATGCCGTTGGCCGTCATGCCGTTCATGGAATCGGGGCCCTTCGTCTCCACAAGGTAATAGGTGTTGCCCGGGGCGAAGCCCCACATCTCGGCAACGCCGTCTTCCACCACAAAGAGATTGGTCGGCTCATCCTCCCGCTCGTGGGAGGCACGGTCAGTCCAAAGCTCCGCGGGGATCGTGCAGGCCTCATCGGCATAGACGGAAAATTCCGCGCCGTTGAGAAGGTGTGCTGTCAAGGTATCTTCCTTGCGCAGCGTCATGGAATAACGGGTGCTGAGGTTGAAGCGCAGGCGGAAGTTGGACATGGAGGAGCCGCGCTCCAGATAGTACATGGTCAGGGTATGGGAGCCGGCGGCGAGGTTCGTCACCGGGGTCTTCTCCGCACCATCCACAATGACCTCGCCGGTGGAAAAGTCGATATGGCCGGATTCCACGCCATGGATACCGCCGATATCCAACACAAGCTCGCCGTCTATGAAGACCCAGACGTCATCATCGCCGGAGAACTCGAAGATCATATCCTCGCCCGTGATGCTCTGGTTGGCAAGGTTGCCCTCACTGTCCACCGTGCCGGGGACAGAGGGCAGGTAGAACTCCAGATCCATGGACATACCAAACCAGTAGTTGGTACCCACGCGGTTGGTGGAGTTACTGGAATCACTGTACTTGGAGTCGTAGGAAACGTGCTCCACGCCCCGATACTCGCCAAAGACGCCGTTGTAGGTATAGCTTCCGGTGGCCTTGCCGTTGGTGTTGGCATAGGGGGAGTTCAGCGGCAGGAAGTCGGAATAGGAGTTGTTTGCTGCGGCGTCGGTGGTGCGCTCCAGATAGTCGTAAACATAGAAGCGCTCTTTGCTCTGGTTGTAGGACGCGGCGTTGAGCATGGAATCGTAATAATAGTAACCGTAATGCTCTTCATCCGCGGGGTCCGCGCCATACTGGAAGAGGTGGTCGCCGGTGCCGAGATAGTGCTTGCCCGGAAGCTCCACATCTTCGTCAAAGAGGATCTCTCCCAGACGGTCATTGTAGAGGTTCGGGGTGACGATGGTATAGTCCACGCCGTTGGCCTGATTGCGGCCGATGGGATAGGAGATGGCGCCGGGGTCATTGGCTCTGTCATAATCGATGAATACAAAGTTCAGCGTGTCTTCCCCGGTGTTTTCCACCCTTCCGCTTTCCACCAGCGTCCAGTCTGTCGAGGCTCCGCCGGAATAGTCGTTGTTCATAGAGAGAACGTTGAACAGGGAGTTATAGTCAAACACATGGGCCGTGATAAAGTCTGCCGTGCTGACGGTGTCGGCCACATCCTCATTCATCTCACCGATGTCATAGGTTTCCGCCACCCAGTCGGCATAGAAAAGAGTCTCGCCTGTTATGGTGACCTCTTCGCCGGCGGCGTAGTAGGCGCCGGTTTTCACATCATACCAGCCCTTGAGGGTGTAGCTGTACTTTTCGGGAGAGGGCCACTGCTCCGGAAGGCGGATCGTGCTCCCCACGATCACTTCAACGCTGTCCGTTCCGGCACCGCCAAGGCTCATCAGGCCGCCGTTGGTACCATCCAGATGGATGGTGCAGTATTCCGCTGCGCCGAACTGGAACACCGCCGCTTCGTACTGGTTTTCCGTTACACCAAAGCGGTCCCCATTGAGCCGGGCATAGCGTGACGCCTGCAGCAGCACACCGCTGCCGGAGGGCACCATGCTGGTGCCCCATCCGCCACTGGTGGTGACGCCCTGATTGGAGGCACTGTTATAATAGGGGTGGAGATAGCGCCCCGTGCCCGCATTGGCGATCACATAGGAGCCGCCGCTTCTTGTGACGGTCCACAAAAGGTCCTCCGCGTCTCCCGCTGCCAGATAGATATTGCCATCATCGTCTATCGTGACCGGAACGGCGTTTCCACTGCCGTCAAAGGCGTAATAGCCGTCGCCCACAGCGGTGTAGATCACAAACTTTCTCTCAGGGGTGAAAATATCCGCGCTGTAGGCAATGGTCTGCCCCAAAAGAGTGCCTTCATCGGCAAGGGTCAGGGCGAAGGGCGATGCCTCCGGCACCAGACCGTAGCCAAGGATCTCCGGATCATCCAGCGCATAGACCGTCTCCACCACCTCGCCGTTCACATCACCTTCAATGACGGTGACGGTGTCCGCCGTTACCTCCTTGATGATGGCCACAGAGTTGGCCGAGGGGGCTCTTGAGGCATAGGCCATCATCAGCATCGGAACGCCGGGGTCTTCCGCGAGTTCCTCGGTGGGTTCCTCAGTCAGTTCTTCTGTTGGGTCTTCCGCGGGTTCTTCCGCGGGTTCTTCTTCCGCGGGTTCCTCCGCAGGTTCTTCCGCAGGTTCTTCCGCAGGTTCTTCTACGGGTTCCTCCGCAGGTTCTTCCGCGGGTTCCTCCGCAGGTTCTTCCGCGGGTTCCTCCGCAGGTTCTTCCGCAGGTTCTTCTGCGGGTTCCTCCGCAGGTTCTTCTACGGGTTCCTCCGCAGGTTCTTCCGCGGGTTCCTCCGCGGGTTCCTCCGCAGGTTCCTCCGCGGGTTCCTCCGCAGGTTCTTCCACAGGTTCTTCCGCGGGTTCTTCCACAGGTTCTTCCGCGGGTTCCTCCGTGGGTTCCTCCGCAGGTTCTTCGGTGGATTCCTCAATGGGCTCCTTATGCAGGAAGATCAGGTCGCCCACCCGGGGGAGCCCCTCCCCTGCCGGTTCATACCGCTGGGCATCTGCCCACTCCAGCCGCATGGACTCCACTCCGGCGTTGGCGGGCAAGTCCTCTACACCCGCATAATACAGGCAGAAAGAGGCAAACATGGCCGACCAGTCCCCGTAGGGGTTGCCATACCACTGGCCGTATCGGGTGATGCCCCGGCGGACACCCTGCCTGTCTACCTCAAAATTGCGTTCGCTTTCCGTATATCCCACTTGAGAGTTGGCCACCGCCACCACATTCTGCGCCGTGGTCGCTGCCGGACGCAGACCTGTCAGACTCATTTCCCAGTCGTCATCGGTCTCAAGATCGGCGTCAATATCGCTGTAGCAGCTCTCCACATGGATGTGCTCCGTCAGCGGGCATTTCTTCAGCGCTTCAAAACACTCCTCTGTGTGGGTGTGGCCCGGTGTGGCTTCCTTCCCGCAGCCAAGCTCTGTTTCTTCGCCAAGGCACTCATCCGTATGGGTGTGACCCTCCGCCTCCGTCATGCCGCAGGCAAAGCCCACACCCTCATACCAGCACGCCTCTGTGTGGGTATGGCCTTCGGTCTCCTCCTGAGCGCAAACAAAGCTCCCTTCCACAGAAATAAAGCAGGCGCCCTCATGGATGTGGCCCGGAGTTTCCTCCCTGCCGCACACATATGCTTCTTCCAGAATATAGCAGCTCTCATCGTGGGTATGATCCTCTTCGATCCCGCAGAGGAGCTTTTGCTGATAACACGCCTCGTTATGCTGATGGGTCTCGTCCTCTATCGGACAGGCCAAGACTTCTTCATAGCATTCCACGGAGTGGCTATGGTTCTCTTCCCTTTCGCACTGCAGTGTTTTGCCGCGGCAGCTGTCGTCATGGGCATGGGCCTCCTGCGCCTCCTCAGAGCAAACCAGTTCCCGCTTCAGGCAGGAATCATCATGGGTATGGGCCGATACCTCCTCCAGCCCGCAGACCAGCTCCCGCAGGATGCAGGCCTCACTGTGGACATGGGCAGGCTCTTCCTCTCGGGTGCAAAGCAGCTGCGTTTGGGGGCATCTGTCTCCATGCACGTGCTCATCCATCCCGCAGAAGGCCTCGCCGGCCAGAGTGATGCCTGTGAGTTTCAATCCCCAGAAAACACTCAGCACCACTACAAAAGAAAGAATGCCGATGATCCGGCGCACATTGCCGCGAAGGGCATTGCTCTTATTCAGCTGTGTCAAATAAGAATGCGTATGCTCCCGCAAATGCGCGCCCTCCTTTCCGAGGAATCTATCTGCTTTCCCTGCTCAGCCCAGCCATGTAAATTCCGACAGGGGCCAGAATTTACACAGTATTTTTCCGATGATCTGATCCTGTGAAATGCAGCCGATCACGCTGCTGCGGCTGTCGATGGAGGTCTCCCGCTGGTCGCCCAGCATAAAAAAGGCATTCTCCGGCACCTGATAGGGAAACTCCACATCGCACTCGCCCAGCGCCTTTTCCGAAACATAAGGCTCTTCCAGTTCCTCACCGTTGAGAAACACCGTTCCGTCCGGCTCGATCCAAAGATACTCGCCCGGCGTTGCAATGACCCGCTTGATCAGTATCTTGTTTGAATAATAAAAGGCGCACAGGTCTCCCGTTTCCAGCTTGTCGGTCTTTGCCAGCAGCACGATATCTCCGTCCTTCAAGCTGGGCTCCATGCTGGTTCCCGCGATCTGCAAGACCGGGAAGACCAGCGTCGCGATCAGGGCGGCAACAGCCGCCACAACGATCAGCGCGTTTACCGTGCTGCGCAGAAGTCTGCGGAAACGGCGCTTATACTGCTCCCGATTCAATTCTTTCTGCAGAGAATCCAGCTGCGGCAGTTCTCTTTTTACACGCTTTCCTATGTACCTGTTCATCGTTTTTCTATCCGCTCTCCCCGTCACTCATCCAAAGAGTCCTGCTGCAAAACGGAAATATACTTTGCCTTTACTTCCGCGCTTTTGACGATCTCCTCCGCCTGCCGCTGGGCATCCTCCAAAAGTTCGATGGCCTGCTTTCTGACGGAATCCCAATACAGATCCACCGCTTTCTGCGAGGCTTCAAAGATCCCGCTGACCTGCAGCGACGCCTCCGCGATGGAGCCCAGCTTGGATAAGCGGATATCCCGCTCCTGAATCGTATTTTCCAGTTCCTCCAGCTTTTTCTGCAATTCTTCTGCCCGCCGGGTCTGCACAACCAACAGTTCCAGCAGCTGATAGCGATTCAGTTTTCGCAATTCTTTCTCTGTCAAGAGGAGCGCCTCCTTATCAACAAAATCATTATCATAGTTTATTGCATAAACCATTGGGAGAATAGGCCCTGACGCTTCCTTCCCCATTATATAATATTTTGTAAAATTATAGCACCTGTGCAGAAAAAAATCAATATCACACGGGACTACTCTGCCGCTTCCGCCGGCCCGGAATGCTGGCCGGCTGGAATGAAAAAGGAGTGGCTGCGGGACATCAAATCATTCATCAAATCATTTATATGAAAGCAAAACCGGCAATACTAAAAGACGGCTCGCTATCGCAGAAGTTTTCCTGCGATAATGAGCCGGAAGACGTCTGCGGGTACATGGGGGAGGCTCCGGAACTCCTGTAAATCAAACGCAATACGAGGTATCTATGAATCTTTTATTTTCCATCGACCGGAATTTTCGCGCCCTGCTTCTCAGCTGCCTGCACTCCATTGCCCTGCGGGGCGGCGCAGACAGCTATGACGCCTACATTCTTCATTCCGATCTCCTGCCGCGGGACGAAGACTTTCTCCGCGCCGCGGCGGAGGAATGCATCACCCTTCATTTCATTCCCGTTCCCACTGAACTCTTTGAGGGGTTTCCCACCTCCAAACGGTATCCGGTCCAGATCTATTACCGCCTTGCCGCTGCCCATGTCCTGCCGGCGGAGTTGGAGCGGATCCTCTATCTGGATGTGGATACTATTGTGATCAATCCCCTGAACCCCCTGTATGATGTGGATTTCGGGAACAATCTCTTTGCCGCCTGCACCCACACCCGCGCCTTTCTTGAAAAATTCAACCAGCTGCGGCTGAACACCGAGAAGGATGTTCCCTATGTCAACACCGGCATCATGATGATGGATCTGCCCCGGATGCGCCGGGAGCTGGATCTGAACGCCATACGGGAATATGGTCTGGCCCACCAGCATCAGCTGGTGCTGCCGGATCAGGATATCCTGACCGCTCTGTACGGTGATCGGGTAAAAATCGTGGATACCCTGCGCTATAACCTCAGTGACCGCACACTGAGCTTCTATAACGCCGACCCTCTCAAAGAAAATCTGGATCTGGATTGGGTTCGGAACAACGCCGTCATCATTCACTATTTCGGAAAAAACAAACCGTGGAAGCCAAACTATAAAGGCATTTTGGGTACTTTTTACCGGGAATACGGTCTGCCGCTGGCAGAATGGAGCGATTCCCCATGACGGCCCGCACACCGGCGCAAAAAAGGGAGCCTTGCGGCTCCCTTTTCATATTCTTTTTACCTGTTTGCGTCAGGGCTTCCTTTGGGCGCAATGCTCTGCACAGCCGGCGCAGCAGCCGCTGCAGGAGCCCTTACCCTTATTTTTTATGATGTGGCGCACAGCGCCGGCAGAGCACGCCGCCACAGCGCCAAGCAAAACCCAGGAAAGAACGTTCATTCGTATCCACTCCTTACAATATACCCGCGAGACGCCCTGCCGCGGGAAAACAAAGCGGCAGTCTCAGCGGATGGGGGCAAGGTTGCGCCAGAGCGCAAGGCACTGCTCCACCTTTTCATAATAGCCCTTTTCGTAAAACAGGCACTTGGCAGGGTCTACGCCCAGCTTATCCCCGGTCAGCGCCAGAGCTATGGCCCGGCAGCCTCCCGCGCAATGGCGGAAGTAGGCGCACCGGCGGCACTTTTCGTTGTATTCCTTCAGCTCGCCCACGGTGGTGCACACCTCACTGAGGTACTTGCCCATCTGCAGCAGGGGCTGCAGACCACTTTCCTTCACATTGCCGAGAAGATCGCCGTGCATCTCGTAATAACCGGACATCTGCATGCAGGGAAAGACGTTGCCATTGGCCGCCACCGCCACCATGCCCCGGTTGCCCCGGCAGACGGGCAGGCTGTCCCGATACTCCCCCCGGCTGCACTCCACCGGACGCATGCGGTAGCTGCGGTGAGCCGCGTACAGGTGCAGGAACTGCCAGATATCGATATCCATGCGGTGTTCCCCCGCGGCATAGTCCCGGGTAAAGTCCAGCATGGCGGTATAATACTCCTCCAGTCCCAGCGTGGCGTCGCCGGCATTTTGGCTCCAGCGGGGG
>JAFQRI010000099.1 GCA_017410185.1 Oscillibacter sp.
GAGATCCAGGTCATCGGCGCCACCACCTTTACTGAATACCGCAAGTCCATCGAAAAGGACACTGCGCTGGAGCGCCGCTTCCAGCCCGTGACGGTGAATGAGCCCTCCATCGAGGATTCCGTGAAGATCCTCCAGGGCCTTGCCCCCAACTATGAGAAATACCACGGTGTGAAGATCTCCCACGGTATCATCCGTCAGGCGGTGGTCCTCTCCGAGCGCTATATCACCGACCGCTTCCTGCCCGACAAGGCCATTGACCTCATTGATGAGGCTTGCTCCGACCTGAATTTGAAGGATGCGGACATCTCCCGCCGGATGCAGCTGCAGCGGGAGCTGGATGACTATGAGAAAGAGCGCACCATGCTGCAGGAAAAGGCCGATAACGGCGGCGAGCCGGACTATGAGCGCATGGCGTATCTCAGAAGCCATGAGATGCAAGCCCGCACGGAGCTGAATGCGCTCCTTGAAAAGGGCGACCCTCAGCTCACCATGGAAAATCTCGCCCACGTCATCGAGCTTTGGACCAAGATCCCCGCCGCCCGCATCCGGGAGCAGGAGTTCCAGCGCCTGAGCCAGCTGGAAAGCCGGTTGAAAGAGCACATCATCGGTCAGGACGAGGCCATCCGCCACGTGGCCGCCGCCGTGCGGCGCAACCGGGTGGGCATCTCCCCCAAGCGCAAGCCTGTGAGCTTTATCTTCGTGGGCCCCACGGGTGTGGGTAAGACGGAGCTTGTCAAGCAGCTGGCTCTGGATATGTTCAATACCCCCGACGCCCTCATCCGCCTCGATATGTCCGAGTTCATGGAGAAGCACTCCGTTTCCCGCATCGTGGGCTCTCCTCCCGGCTATGTGGGCTACGACGAGGCCGGTCAGCTCACCGAGAAGATCCGCCGCAAGCCCTATGCCGTGATCCTTTTCGACGAGATCGAAAAGGCCCACCCCGATGTACTGAATATTCTCCTGCAGATCCTGGATGACGGTGAGATCACCGACGCCCACGGACGCAAGGTGAATTTTGAAAATACCATCATCGTCATGACCTCCAACGCAGGCTCCGCCACCAAGGAGGGCACCGTTGGCTTTGACCGCACCCAGAACGAGAAGGACGCAGACCGGGCCATGAAGGCCCTGCAGCAGTTCCTGCGGCCGGAGTTCATCAACCGCGTGGACGCCGTCATCACCTTCAACCGTCTGGATGAGGCCCACTTCCGCTCCATCGCCGGCATCATGCTGGAGGAGCTGCGCACCTCCCTTGCCGAGAAGGCCATCACCTTTACCTATGATGAGGCGCTGGTGGCCCTGCTCACGGAGAAGTCCTTCTCCCGGACTTACGGCGCAAGAAATCTGCGCCGCACCATCCAGACGGAGCTGGAGGACCCCATGGCAACGAAGATCATCGACAGCTACGAAAACCCCGTCACCCAGGTGAAGGCCACCGCGGAGGACGGAGAAGTGAAGCTCTATACCCTTTGATACAGGAAGGGAGTATCGTGTATGAAGCTGTTTCGCAAGAATATCGACCCCCGCTGCGCTTACTGCGAGCGGGGCCAGCAGGTGAATGAGCGGGAAGTGGCCTGCGTGAAAAAAGGCGTGGTGCCGGTGGAGCACCACTGCCGCGCCTTCAAGTATGATCCCCTCAAGCGTGTTCCGCCCCGCCCCGCCAGCCTTTCCAGCGGAAAGCTGACGGAAGAGGATTTTTCTATCTGACGAATCACATAAAGGAGAGAGAAAGATGAAGATCGAAAAGGTCTGGGCGCTTTGCTACAGCGCCACCGGTACCACCGAGAAGCTGACCTGCGCCGTGGCTGAGGCCGCCGCCAAGGCGCTGAATGTGCCCATGGAGCTTGTGGGCTTCACCAAGCCCGCAGAGCGTGAGCAGAGCCGTGCCTTTGGCCCTGCCGACCTTGTGGTGGTGGGCACGCCCACCTACGCCGGCAAGATGCCCAACAAGATCATGCCCGATTTCAAGGAGAAGCTCGCCGGAAACGGTGCCGCCGCGATTGCTGTGGTGACCTATGGCAACCGCTCCTTTGATAACTCCCTTGCGGAGCTGAACGCAGTGCTGACTGCCGGGGGCTTTGTTGTGGTGGCCGCAGGCGCCTTTGTCTGCCGCCACGCCTTCTCCGACCTGCTGGCCGGTGACCGGCCCGACTTTGCGGACCGCCGACAGGCAGCGGAGCTTGGCGAAAAGGCCGCCGGGAAGCTGCTGGGCGGCGATGTGAGCGCCGTCACCGTTCCCGGTGATGCCGAGGCACCCTATTATGTTCCCAAGGGAACCGACGGTCAGCCCGCCAAATTCCTCAAGGCCAAGCCCCTCACCGATATGAGCAAGTGCTCTGATTGCGGCGCCTGCGCCCGCGCCTGCCCCACCGGCGCCATCAATCCCGAGAATGTGGCGGAGGTTAACGGCGTTTGCATCAAGTGCCAGGCCTGCGTGCGCAAGTGCACCCGCAAGGCAAAGTATTTTGAGGACGCCGCCTTCCTCTCCCATGTTGCCATGCTGGAGCAGAACTTCACCGACCGCAAGGAGAACGCGCTGTTCTTCTAAAGGACATAAAAATCCCTCCGGAATTTCCGGAGGGATTTTTGCATGAGGTCAGAGGATGCGGGAGATGATGAAGATGAAAATTATCACGGCGTAGATGATGTAGCTTGCGATCTTCACATCTTCCTCCGGATTCGCACCGCGGGAGGGGCGGGAAGAGCGGGATCGGGTGTGGATCTGCACCTTGGGCACCTTGGCCTCCAGCCTTGTGAAGGCCCGTTTGCGGTTTTCAGAATGGTATTCCTTATGGACGAAGGAACCGTCGTGATTTTTCTCGTTGATACCGTCGTTATAGACGATATTTCCCAGCGCGTCGAAGCCTCTGGCTCTGGGCGGCTGGTTGAAGCAGCCGCAGCGGGGGCAGAAAGCGTCCTCATAATAGTCGTATGATTTTTTACATTCGTAGCAGCGTACTCTGGCCATAAAACCGCCTCCTTTCTTTGCGCATATTATAGCACAAAGGCAGCAGAATGAAAAGAGGGGAGATAGGTTGACAATGCCGCGTTTTCTGGGGTACACTCAAAAAAACACAACATCAGGAGGAACGTTACATGAGCTGTGGAGAGAGTAATTGCGGCAGCTGCTGCGGCAGCTGCGGAAGCTGCGAAGACGGCGGCGGCAGCCGGGAGCTGTGGGTCACCCCCGGCGAGGTGGTGCTGCTGCAGCGCTTTGGGGAGCTGGCGTTTTTGCCTGTTGCCCGCCGGTGGGACAGCGAGATGCCCTACTGCCTGGAGGGCGGCGAGGAGCAGGCTGATTTTGTCAGCGATCTTTTGAAGGCCATGGAATTCAAGGGCCTTATCACCATCGACTACGATAAGCCCCTTTCCGGCTTCGACTATGCCGGGTACGAGGGGTATCCCTGCCGGGGCAGCATGGCCCTGACAGCCCAGGGTCAGCACGCGCTGGAGCTGCTGGAAATTCAGGGAGTGGAGGAATAAGCATGCCCTTTTCCCGCACTGCCCTCCTCTTTGGCGGGGAGGCCATGGAAAAACTGAAAAATTCCACCGTGGCGGTGTTCGGCATCGGCGGCGTTGGGGGCTACTGCGTGGAGGCGCTGGCGAGAAGCGGCGTGGGCACGCTGCACCTCATTGATGACGACACTGTAAATATCACGAACCTCAACCGCCAGATCATCGCTACCCGGGATACCATCGGCATGGACAAGGTGGAGGCGGCGAAAGCGCGCATCCTTTCCATCAATCCGGAAGCGGCGGTCTTCACCCACAAGACCTTTTACCTCCCGGAAACGGCAGGGCAGTTTGATTTTACGCAGTATGACTATGTGGTGGATGCCATCGACACCGTCACCGGAAAGCTGATGCTGGTTCAGGCCGCGAAGGCGGCAGGCACCCCCATCATCAGCTGCATGGGGGCGGGGAACAAGCTGGACCCCACCGCCTTTGAGGTGGCGGACATCTCCAAGACCTCCGTTTGCCCTCTTGCCCGCATCATGCGCAAGGAGCTGGGGCGGCGGGGGATCAAACACCTGAAGGTGGTCTATTCCAAAGAGTTTGCCCTTACCCCCGCCCAGGCGGAGGAGGAAGAGGGGAACGCCCATCCAAAACGCCAGACCCCCGGCTCCAACGCCTTTGTGCCGGCAGTGGCGGGTCTGATCCTCGCCGGCGAGGTCATCAAGGATCTTGCGGGCATAAATGAAGGAGAGAAGCAGCTATGAGAATTTATCCTTCCGCAGAGAGCATCATCGGCAGCACCCCGCTGGTGCATCTTGCAAGACTGGAACGCAAGGAGGGGCTGAAGGCAAGGCTCCTTGCCAAGGTGGAGGCTGTGAATCCCGGCGGCAGCGCCAAGGACCGGGTGGCCCTTGCCATGATCGATGACGCCGAGGCGCGGGGCGTCCTCACCCCCGGCGCCACCATCATCGAGCCTACCTCCGGCAACACCGGCATTGGCCTTGCGCTGGTGGCGGCCATCCGGGGCTACCGCTGCGTCATCGTCATGCCCGACACCATGAGCGTGGAGCGGCGGCAGAGCATGGCGGCCTACGGCGCGGAGGTGGTGCTTTGCAGCGGCGGTATGCCCGGCGCTATCGCAAGAGCGGAGGAGCTTGCCCGCGAGATCCCCGGCAGCTTCCTTGCCGGGCAGTTTGAAAATCCTGCCAATGCCGCTGCCCACTATAAGACCACCGGCCCCGAGATCTGGCAGGATACGGAGGGCGGCGTGGATCTCTTTGTGGCGGGCGTTGGCACCGGCGGCACCATCACCGGCACGGGCCGTTATCTCAAGGAACAAAAGCCCTCCGTGAAGGTCATCGCCGTGGAGCCCCTCACTTCTGCCGTTCTCAGCGGCGGCGAGGCGGGCTCCCATGGCCTGCAGGGCATCGGCGCGGGCTTTATCCCCAAGGTGCTGGACACCAAAGTGTATGATGAAGTAGTCACCGTAAGCGATGAGGCGGCCTATGCCGCCGCCCGTGCCCTCTGCCGCACCGAGGGGATCCTCGCTGGAATCTCCGCAGGCGCTGCCCTCCACGCCGCTATGGAAGCGGCAAAGCGGGAGGAAAACGCAGGCAAGACCATCGTGGTGCTGCTGCCGGACACCGGCAGCCGGTATTTCTCCACTCCGGCCTTTGCGGAATAACGCGAAAAAAGTTTTATTCCTGTCTTGACAAAGGCGGGAGGCAAGGACTACAATAAAAACGACAAAGGGGAGTCCGTGTGACGGGCTGAGAGGCGGATACATCCGCGACCCATAAACCTGATCTGGATCATGCCAGCGTAGGGAACATAGCCGCAGTGCCGCTTTGCACCGTTTTTTATGCTCCTGTTGGATGATCCCAACAGGAGCTTTTTTGACGTCGAAAAAGATTTGTCGCCCAAAAGACTATGAAAACGGAGGAAGATACAATGCAGGCAAGCGTCGCCATTCAGGTCCTGCCCGCCATGGAAAACGATGCCGAGCTGGTGCGGGTGGTGGATGAGGTCATCGATTACATCCGCGCCCAGGGTCTGAACTACTACGTCGGTCCCTTTGAGACCACCATCGAGGGGGAAAGCTACGATCAGCTCATGGACATCGTGAAGGAGTGCCAGCACATTGCCATCCGGGCGGGCGCACCCAAGGTCAGCGCCTACATCAAGGTGGTCTATGAGCCGGAAGGGGAGATCTTGACCATTGAAAAGAAAGTCGCAAAGCACCATCAGGGCTAAGGGCCCTGCGGTGATCGCCGTAGGCGTGCTGCTGGCGGCGTGGAGCCTTGCCTGCCTGCTGGAAGTGGTGCCCCGGTATATGCTCCCCGCCCCGTGGGAGGTGGTGGAGGCCTTTATCACGGAGCTGCCCATCCTGCTGGACCACAGCGTCATCACCCTGCAGGAGGCCTTTTACGGCCTTGTGCTGGGGGTGGGCCTTGGCTTCCTTTTTGCCGCCGCCATGGATGCGTGGGAATTTCTCTGCCGCGCCCTCTATCCCATTCTGGTGCTGACCCAGACCA
>JAFQRI010000100.1 GCA_017410185.1 Oscillibacter sp.
CTACGGCGACACCGTCAAGGTGGGCGCAGGCAACGTGGTGGACGGTGAGGGCTTCCGCTATCTGGCTGATGCAGGCGCCGACTGTGTCAAGGTTGGTATCGGCGGCGGCTCCATCTGCATCACCCGTGAGACCAAGGGCATCGGCCGCGGTCAGGCTACCGCTGTTATCGATGTTGCTCAGGAGCGCGATAAGTACTTCGAGGAGACCGGCGTCTATGTCCCCATCTGCGCTGACGGCGGTATCGTTCAGGATTACCACATCACTCTGGCTCTGGCCATGGGTGCTGACTTCTGCATGCTGGGCCGCTACTTCTCCCGTTTCGACGAGAGCCCCTCTGCTAAGGTCCTCATTGGCGGCAGCTATATGAAGGAATACTGGGGCGAGGGCAGCGCCCGTGCCCGCAACTGGCAGCGCTATGACCTGGGCGGCAGTGCCAAGCTGAGCTTCGAGGAAGGCGTGGACTCCTATGTTCCCTATGCCGGATCTCTGGCTGACGGCATGGCTACCACTCTCGCCAAGGTCCGCTCCACCATGTGCAACTGCGGCGCACTGAGCATCTTCGAGCTGCGCGACAAGGCGAAACTCACTCTCGTTTCCTCCGTCTCCATCGTGGAGGGCGGCGCACACGACGTTCTCCTCAAGGATACCACCAACTCCGGCAAGATCCGCTGATCGTAATTCTTCTGATTCCCCGTCCAATAGGACGGGGAATCTTTTTTGTTGACATCACCTCCCAAATAGTGTAAAATTACACCAAAAGAGAGGATTGATGCTGTATGAGAAAAGAACAGTTTATCAGAGAAATGGACCGTACCGTAAAGCTGGTGCGCACGGAATACGCCTTTACGCAGGAAGCTATGGCAAAGGCACTGGGCCTTTCCAAAAAAACACTGGTGGAGATCGAAAAGGGCCGCTCTTCCCTCGGTTGGATGGGTGCCGTGGCGTTCAGCTCCATTTTCTCTGGTAGTCAGGTTCTCTCCGGCCTTCTCGGCGGCGAGGCGGAGGATCTGGTGCTGGCCCTTGCCTTTGAAGATCTGAAACCCGTCTATCCCCGCACCATGGGCGGCAAGGTCTGGTGGCGGACGGTGGATACCATCGGCCGCTTCCGCATTCAGCAGAATATCCTCTCCCAACACTATAGGGCGCTGGACGAGGAAAACGGTCGAATTTGCTCCTCTTTCGATTTGGAAACGGTGCGAAAGAAGGTGGCGGAGTGTCTGAACGAAAATTAAAGCTTCTCCTGATGACTGCCTACGCCATTCCCTATCCCTTCCTCGCCATGTGGGAGGATGCAGCATTTGGAACCCTCTGGTTCTATGGAGTGATGATCCTCGCACTTTTTCTGCTGGGACGCTTTTCCATTCGCAGACGGCAGGTAAAGGTGATGTTTGCCGGAAATGCCATCAGCCTTTTGGTCTCTCTTCTTTGCGCCCACCTTTTCCAGACAGAAAAATGGCTTTGGTATTTCAAGCCCTTTTCCCCTGCGCAGATGCTTCTGCTTTTGACAACTGTGATCATCCTCGCTGAATGTTTTGCCTGCTTCACGAAAAGAGGTGCCTATGAAAAGAACGACTCCTCAAAGTAATGCTCTGGATGCCTTTCTGCTGCTTCTTTTTGCGGTTTTCCTGTATATTCTGGTCTTCCAGGGCTTTGGATTTCCATCCATCAATGGCTTCTGGCATTTGATCCTCCGCGTATCCGCCGCTGCTTCGGCACAGGTCTTTTTCTGCCGCAGGGGACTCCCCACGCTGCTTCGTCTTCTTCCCCTTCTGGCTACGGGATGCTTTGCCCTTTGGTCCGTGTGGCTTTTTTGTACCGCATGGGAACACACCTCTTTCTCCGCACTTTTCAGGGACTTTCTCTCTCCCTTTGTTTCCTGCGGGGTAATTCTGTTTCTTTTCCGCATGCTTTCGACAAGAAGGAGGGATCCGCATGAAAAAAAGTAAGCTCCTTCGCCGCATCAGCCTTCTCATGCTCCTCATCGCCCTCATCTTTGTTGCCTGTGCCCTCTCCTGCCCCACATTGGGACACACCATCTACATCGGGACCTTCCGCTTTGGTGCAGAGCAGTGGAGGGTCTGCTATGCCATTTATGTTGTGGTGATGCTCGCTTGCTTCATTGCTTCCATTTTTGCCAAGCGAAGGGAGGATGCCTATGAGTGAGAAAACCAAAACTATTCTCAGTTCTCTGGTGCAAAGTTTTCTCATGCTGATCATCGGTGGCGGGACGGTTGTTTTCCTCTTCCTGCTGGGAAATTTCGGCATATTTCCGATCTATGTCACCAAGGTGATCCCGGTGGTGGGCAGCTCCGGCGTTCTGACACTCCTTCTCACCATCTGCTGGGATCTGCCCGTGAAATGGAACAAACGCATCGGCGTGTTATTTCTCTGTGTGTTTGCCGTCTGCGGCAGCTATGTCGGCTTTCATGCTGCCCAGAGCACATCCAAGGAAAATCTTGCCACACTGGATGACCGTGACTCCATACTCTATCAGTACGAGCCATATATCGAAGGCAGTAAAGCTATTTTACTGAAAGAACCATCCTTGCTGCAATTTGACGCTGATACCGCCAGTGAAATCCGTCTGGATGGAGCCACCGCCCTGTATCCGATCTACGCAAGCTTCGTCCGCAACGTCTGGCCTGAGAGCGGCGTGGAAATACGGCGCTATGAGAAAGACACCACACTTGCCTGCTCCGGAACTTCAGACGCTTACGTAAAAGTCATGAAGGGCGAAGCAGACATGATCTTTGCCGCCGCTCCTTCGGAAGAGCTGCGCAAAGTAGCCGAAATGTGCGGCATTGAGCTGCACCTGACCCCCATCGGGCGGGAAGCCTTCGTCTTCTTCGTCAACAGTCAAAATCCTGTAGATGGGTTGAGTGTAGAGCAGATCCAGAAAATCTACACGGGAGAGATCAAAAACTGGAAAGAGCTGGGGGGGAGCAGCCAATCCATCCGAGCCTTCCAGAGAGATGAAAACAGCGGCAGCCAAACCGCTTTGGAGCAGTTGATGAACGGCCTCCCTCTGATGGAGCCGGAAAAAGAAGACCGCATCGGCAGTATGGGCGGGATCATCCGTGATGTTGCAAACTACCGAAACTATGATAACGCCATCGGCTTCTCCTTCCGCTTCTATTCCACGGAAATGGTACAAAACGGTGACATCAAGTTGCTCGCTCTCAACGGTGTGGAACCCACCAAAGAAACCATTCGGGATGGCAGCTATCCCATTGCCTCTTATTTCTACGCTGTCACCGCCTCCCCAATCGGCCAGCCTGCTCCGGAAACTGAAAACGAGGATCTTGCCGCGCTTCTGGATTGGATCCACTCGCCCCAGGGGCAGCAGATCATTGAAGAAACCGGTTATGTTTCCTTAAAGTGAGTCGCTGTTTCACAAATTTCACAAAATTGCAAGATGTGCCAAAAGAGAAACTTTTGGCACATCTTTGTCATATCCTACAATTTTTTCAAAATTTAATCGTTTTCATCGGATCGAACGTCAAAAGCCTTGTAATTTCCGGCAAAAGAAGTATAATGATAAAAACGATTAAATGCGTAATTAGGAGTCCTTTATCATGTGTAGAAAACCCCGTATTCTTGTCGTCGGCAGCTTTGTGATGGACGTGATCGCCACCACCGAGCGTGTCCCCGGCTCTGCCCAGACCGTTTACGGTAAAGACTTTCATATGGCCCCCGGCGGCAAAGGAGCCAATCAGGCCCTGCAGTGCGCCCGCCTCGGCGCGGATGTGACCATGATGGGCTGTGTGGGCGATGACCTGTTCCACCCCCTGCTGCTGGAAACTCCGAAAGCCGCCGGCGTCGATCTGAGCCACGTGATCGTGCGTCCCGGCATCAGCTCCGGTGTGGGACATGTGACGCTGGAAGTCACCAATCACACGGCTCAGAATCGCATCATCGTCCTCCCCGGTGCCAACCGTACCCTTACCGTTGAGGAAGTGGCCTGGATCAGAGATGAGATCTCTTCCTACGATATCGTTCTGCTGCAGCTGGAGGTCCCCATTGAGGTAAACCGCGCCGTGGCCCGCTGGGCCAAGGAAGCAGGCGTTCCTGTGATGCTGAACCCCGCACCTGCCACGGAACTGGACGATGAGCTGCTGCAGTATGTCACTTACCTTACCCCCAACGAGCAGGAGGCCTCCACAGAGACCGGCCTTCCCCTGCGCTGCGATGAAAACGGCCCCTGCAAGGAAGATCTTCAGAAAATCGGCGCAGCCCTCTGGGCCAAAGGCGTTGAAAATGTGGTGATCACGCTGGGCGCTGCCGGTTCCGCCATCGTGGAAGGCGATTCCATTCGTTACATCTCCCCCGTCTGTATGCCCCATGTGGCCGACCCCACCGGTGCGGGTGACTCCTTCGTGGCCGCCATGAGCGTGGGCTTAAGTGTTGGATTGAACCGGGAGCAAGCCATGGCCTTTGCCAGCTATACCGCTGCCATCACGGTTTCCCGCATGGGCGCCATGCCGTCCCTCCCTGTTCTGGACGAAGTGATCCTGCTTTTGAAGGACCGGGAATACAACGGCTTCCCTCTCTCCATGCTGGATGCTCTGCGTTAAAAATAACAAAGGATCCCCCGCTGAGGGGGATCCTTTTATTGTATCACATCTACCGTTTCCACGCCGTAATAGCGAAGCAGCGCCAGAGCCTCTTCCCCGATCCGCTCGCCGGAAACCACAATGGGAATGGCAGGAGGACAGGCCACTGTCGGCGCCGCACAAACGCGGCCCAGCGCATCTTCCACAGCTACCGTCTCCTGAGGCAGGAAGAACGCCTCACGAATGGAGCAGACCGACTCTCCGTCCGCCTGCTTCAGATGCTTCTGCTTTTCTCCTGCGCCCCAAGTGTTCTCACCAAGGGCATCCACCAAGCGCCGGAGATCCTCTTTTCGGTTTTCCGGTGTAAGCATCACCACCAGATAGTCCGGATCGGCAAATTCACACTCCGCACCATTCTCCCGCAGACGCTGGGCAAGCTCTGTGCCGGAAATTCCCACAGGGGCTGAGAGCGTAATGCGGAGAGGATCGCTTTGCTCTATGTTCCATCCCTTTTCCCGCAGCTTCCTGCGAACCGTTTCCATCTCTCTCAAAGCGGCGTCCAGCTTCCGGGGATACTCCTCCGCCAGATACCGGTTGCACCGGTCAAGGGACAATAATGTCAGATAAGAGGGGCTGGTGGAGCCAAACAAGGCCATAGCCACTTTCCCGCGGCTGCAAAATTCTGCCGGCGCATTTTTGCTGACGTGGAGATAGGCGCCGCCGGTGAGCACCGGCAGTGTCTTATGGGCAGAGTCACAGCACAGATCTGCCCCCAGATCCACGGGATGCATGGAAGGCTGGAGAAAACGAAGATACGCGCCATGGGCATTATCCACCAGCAAAAGGGTATCGTTCCGGTGTGCCACCTCCGCCAAAGCCCTGACATCCTGAAGATTTCCCAGATAGTCCGGACTGGTGAGATACACCGCCGCAGGAGGCTGGGGCAAAGACCGCAGCGTACGCTCCAAGGTTTCTGCTGTGATGGGGCAGGCACAGATGGACCGATTCTCCTCCGGCCAGAGCCAGACAACATCGAAATCCAGCAGCGCTGCCGCGTATACAAAGGCTTTATGCACATTCCGCGCCGCCACGATCACAGGTCTGCCCTCTGTTTTCCTGCAGCACAGCGCAAGATACAGCATAGCACGGATGCACTGGCTGGAACCTTCGGTGGAATAGAGCGTCCTTGCCGTTCCAAAAAGGAGGGCGGCATTTTCCTCACTCCGTGCGATGATGCCATCTGCCTCATAAAGGGCGTCAGCGCCCTTGATCTCCGTAATATCCAGCTTCTCGCAGCCCAGAAATGCCTGACCTTTATGTCCAGGCATATGGAGCCGCGCTCCATCCGCCGCCGCGTAGGTAGTGACGAAATCCAGAATCGGGGTATCCATTACAGTTCCTGCTCGGCAATGCGCATCATAATGGCACACTCGATCCGCTTGCGAAACAGCTCGCAGCCCGGCTCATAGACCCCTCGGATGGAACCCGTGGCATGGTAGGCATTGGCGGCGCAGCCGCCGGAGCAGTAAAGCTTTGCCCAGCAGTCGGCGCACTCGGGGCGGGCATAGGCATTGCAGGAGCGGAATTCCTCACGCAGAGCATTATTGGTCACGCCATCCCACACATTACCCAGCTTATAGGCTTCCTCACCCACAAACTGGTGGCAGGGATACAGATCGCCCCAGGGCGTCACCGCCATATATTCTGTGCCGGAACCGCAGCCGGAGATCCGCTTATAAATGCAGGGGCCACCGGTGAGATCCAGCATGTAGTGATAGAAGGTAATCGGCTTTCCTTCCTTCTGACGGCGCAGCATATCCTTGGCAAGGATCTCGTAATGCTCCTTCACGATCTCCAGATCTGCAGGAGTCAGCGCAGCCTCGTCGCCGGGAGCGCAGACCACAGGCTCCATGCTCAGCTC
>JAFQRI010000101.1 GCA_017410185.1 Oscillibacter sp.
ACCCTGAGGATTGCCACCCAGAGATTAAACAAGTCCCCGGACTTTCGTCCGGGGACTTGAGAAGTTAAATTACTGCTCAGCCATTGCCTTGGCCTCGGCGATAGCCTTCTCCTGTGCCATGGGGGGGCAATCCTCATAGCGCACAAACTCGAAGGTGAAGCTGCCGCGGCTCTGGGTCATAGAGCGCAGATCGATAGCATAGGTGGTCATCTCAGCCATGGGAACCTCGGCGGAGATGATCTGCTCGCCGCCCTCGGTGGGATCCATGCCCATCACGCGGCCACGGCGCTTGTTCAGGTCGCCGATGACATCGCCCATGTAGCTGTCGGGCACGGTGACCTTCAGCTCGCCCACAGGCTCCATCAGGCAGGGATTAGCCTCGGGCATAGCGGCCTTGTAAGCCAGCTGAGCGGCGGTCTTGAAGGCGATTTCGGAGGAGTCAACGGGATGGTAGGAGCCATCATACAGCACGGCCTTCAGGTTGACCACGGGGTAGCCGGCCAGAGGACCATGGACGCAGGCCTCACGCAGACCCTTCTCAACGGCAGGGAAGAAGTTCTTGGGCACGGAGCCGCCGAAGACTTCCTCAGCAAAGACCATCTCTTCGCTGTCCATGCAGGGCTCGAAGCGGATCCAAACGTCACCGAACTGGCCGCTGCCGCCGGTCTGCTTCTTATGGCGGCCCTGCTTCTGCACGGTCTTGCGGATCTTCTCACGATAAGCAACGCGGGCGGGCTTGAGCTCGGTCTCCACGTTGAAGCGGGTCTTGAGCTTGTTCACCAGAACGTCGATCTGCATATCGCCGGAGCCGGAGAGGACCATCTGGTGGGTCTCGCCGTTATTGACGATGGAGAAGGTGGGATCCTCTTCGTTGAGGCGGTTGAGGCCCTGAGCCACCTTATCTTCCTGTCCGCGGGTCTTGGGAGCGATCGCCACGCTGTAGCAGGGCTGTGCGAAGGGCAGGGGGTTGAGAGTAACGACCTTACGGGGATCGCACAGGGTATCGCCGGTCTTGACGCGGTCCATCTTGGCGATGGCGCCGATCTCGCCGCAATCCAGCTCCTTGACCTCAGTGGCCTTCTTGCCGCGCATGATATACAGGCGGCCCAGCTTCTCGGTGTTGCCGGTGCGGGTGTTGACCATGGTCATATCAGAGGTGAGAGTGCCGGAAATGACCTTCACGAAGGAGTACTTGCCGTACTGGTCGGAAACGGTCTTGAAGACGAAAGCGATGGGCACGCCGCCGGGAGAGACAACGAATTCCTCACGCTCGCCATCCTGACGGGTGGCCTTGTAGTGGTTGCCGTCCATGGGGTTGGGCAGGAGGCTGACGATATTGTCCATCAGCATGAGGGAACCCATGCAGTTGATGGCGCTGCCGCACAGCACGGGGAACAGGCTCATCTCGCGCACGCCCTGGCTCAGGCCCTGGATCATCTCGGCGTAGGTGAAGTCCTCGCCGCCGAAGAACTTATCCATGAACTCCTCGCTGGTCTCAGCAACAGACTCCTTCAGAGCGTCGTTGAACTCGGTGATCACGTCTTCCTTATCGGCGGGAACCTCGATCTCAACACGCTTGAGGTTCTGCATCTCATAAGCACGCTTGTTCAGAACATCGATGATACCGGTGACCTTCTTGTTCTCATCCCAGATGGGCACGACAACGGGAGCGATCTTGTTGCCGAAACGCTCACGCAGAGCCTCGAAGGTTGCGTTGTAATCGCTGTTATCCTCATCGGTCTTGGAGATGTAGATGAAGCGGGGCATATTGCGCTCTTCGCAATACTTCCATGCCTTCTCAAGGCCCACAGAGATGCCGTCCTTGGCGGAGCAGACGATGATGGCGGCGTCAGCGGCGCGCAGAGCGGCCACAGCCTCACCGGCGAAATCGAACGCACCGGGAGTATCCAGAATGTTGATGCGGCAGCCCTTATAGTCGATGGGAGCCACAGAGGTAGTAATGGAGATCTGGCGCTTGATCTCTTCGGGATCGTAGTCGGAAACGGTGTTGCCGTCCACCACGCGGCCCATACGGTCGATGGCGCCGGTCATATAAAGCAGACTCTCGGTCAGTGCGGTCTTACCGCTGCCGCTGTGACCAAGCAGGCATACGTTACGAATGTTCTGTACAGAATAGCTCATAGTTGTTTTCCACTCCTTATGATATTGCCCGACATGCGCTATCGCGCCCCGCCGGACGGGGTTTACATCACGGACGGCTACTGCCGCCAACGTACAAATTATACAACAATTGTCAGCCTAAGACAACAGGTTTCTTGTCAGTGTCCACATTTTAGGCAGTAATGCAAAAAACTTCCCTCAATTTTTGACGAACGCGTAAAAGATTACGCAGCAAAAGACGCACCGCTTTTGGCGATGCGTCTCTTTCTTCAGTCAATATCGGGCAGAAAGGTCGCTGAGCAGCACCACCGGCGCTGTCCACAGCAGCAAAAAGGCTTCCAGCGTCAGCGGCGACATGAGGGCATACCCTCCCACAGAGGCGAGATAGGCTGTCAGCAAAGTGCCTGCTACACTTCCCGCCAGAGAAATCAGAGTATTCCAGCGGACGGTGCGCACCATACGGCGGCTGCCAACCACCGTTTCCGCATAGGGCAGCAGCCCCTCCCGGAAAAGCAGCGCCCGGGGCAGATCCCGGTCCTTTCCCGCCTCGCTCAAAGCTACGCGCACCATCAGGTTGGGATACTCCATGCGGGTCCTTTTTCCAAACTTCCGCTTCAAAAGCGCGGGGGTCACATTGGGGTCCCGGGTAGCAAGGATCGTGGAAACGGAGTTCTTCCGCAGCATCTTCAGGGCAAAATCCACATTTTCCGAGGGGTTGTACTTTACGGCAAACACTGCCACCAGTTCCTTATCCACCGCCAGGAAAATGCCGGTTTTCAAATTGATGTCCCCGGGCAGGCGCACATCCATCTTCCGCATGAAAGACGCCGTTCCCAGCAGAACGCTCTCTCCCCGGATGGTTCCGGCATATCCGCCCTCTTCATAGAAGGCAAACTGGTCCACCTTCAGATGGTCGCCCATTTCGCTGCGCAGGACTTCCGTAAAAAGTCTTCCCAGGCCGCAGTCTGCCGCGCGGGCCATACTGGCAGCGTAAGAAACTACCTTCCACCGTTCTTCGCCATAGATCTTCATACCGTTGAGCTGTACCGCTCCCGGCGGGAAGAGGTCCGTATCCGTGAGGATCATACATTTGCGGCGGCTGATCTTTTCCGCCCCCTGAAAGCCTGCCACGGCACAGCCTGCCTTTTGCAGGTGCCGCGCGAGCCGGGCCCAGGGCAGGGAAAAGCACAGGGGCAGCACAAACCCGGCGGCGCCGGAAAGAATGATGGAAAGGTGCAGCAAAAAGTCGCTGCCCCGTCCCTTGCCCAAACTGGTAAGGCCGGCAAATACCACCGCCGCCACACCCAGCAAAGGCAGCAGCACCGTCTGGGCCAGCACGGAATCATCCGTTCTTTGAGCTGTCGTATAAAAGCCAAACACCGCGCCCCGCTGCTTGCAGGCTGCACGCTCCGTTTCGGCGATGAGATAGGGAGGCTCATCGTCCATACTGGCGGCGCGGAAGGTATCAAAGTATCCCCGGTCAAGGCGGGTGTTGCCAAGCTGGGCAAAAAACAGTGCAAGGCAGCTCACAGCTGCATAGGGCGTCACATCCGCCCGTGCGGCGCTGACAAAACGCACCACGCAATCGCCCATGGCGGCTGCCGCAGCCGCCGCGACCAGCACCTCGCTGGTGCAGCGCTTTTCCCGCAGCCGCTCCAACACCTTTGCAAACACGCCCCGGCACAAAATGGCCGACAGCACCAGACATACCAGAAGCACAATGGCCTGATTCTTCGGCCGGCCCGACCATAGCGGGATCAGGATCCCCTGCTCCTCCAGGGCCAGCAGAGCCGTGGGGATCAGCGCAAGAAAGAACGCTGGCAGCAGCATGGCGCTGCGGGTCTTGTAATCCTCCCGCGCGTCTGCGGCGGCAGTACGCAGATCCGGTTCTTCCCCGATCTCATCTGCCTCCGTCAGTTCCTCTTCCGGCTCCGGCGGCTCAAACAGCCGCTCTGTGTCCTCCTCCGCCTTCCGGCGGGAGAACAGGCCCTTACGGGGCTGCAGGATGGGTTCTTCCTCCCGTCGCTCCTCCATCACCGCATCCACGGTGTTTCCCACCATCTGCTCCAGAGAGATGGGGCGGGGGGCTTTGGGAAGATCCTTGCTGATATCCGTTTCCCCACGGGGCCTCTTCGGCGGCTTGGGTGGTTCTTCCTCCGTATGATCCACAGAGCGCTCCACCGCCTCCATCAGCTTTTGCCCGCGGCTTCCGCCGTATTCGGCAAGGATGTCCTCCAGGCAGAACTCTTCCTCCACCAGAGGCTCATTCAGTTGTCTTTTCTTATTGGAAGCCATTTGATCCTCTTTATCTGTGGTGGAAGGGACAAAAAATCGTTCAGCTCAGGCGCTGGCGCACTGCTTCGTAGAGCAGGATCGCTGCAGCAGCAGAGGCGTTGAGGGAATTGAGCTTTCCCTTCATGGGAATGCTCACAAGGAAATCGCAGTTTTCTTCGGCAAGACGGGTCATACCGTCACCCTCGGAGCCGATGACAATGGCGGCAGAGCCCTTGAGGTCCGCCTTATAAAGCTCGGTGGTGCCCTTTGCGGCAGTGCCAAAGACCCAAACGCCCTGCTTTTTCAGATCGTTGATCAGGGAAGGGATGTTTGCCACCCGGGCCACAGGCATGTGGGCCACGGCGCCGGCACTGGTCTTGGCCACCACGGCGGTAAGACCTGCACTGCGGCGCTTGGGGATCACCACGCCGTGGGCGCCGGCGCACTCGGCCGTGCGGATGATGGCGCCCAGGTTATGGGGGTCGGAGATCTCGTCGCAGATGACGATCAGGGGCTTTTCCCCCTTCTCCGCGGCCTTTTCCAGAATATCCTCCACGCTGACATACTCCCGCATGGCAGCAAGGGCGATAACGCCCTGATGGGCATGGGTGCGGCTCATGCCGTCCAGCTTGCGCTTGTCGGCGTCCACCACCACGATGCCGGCGGCACGGGCCTTGGAGGCGATGTGGCCCAGCGTTTTGTCCGTTTCGCCCTTCTGGATGAAGATCTTGTCGATATTTTCACCGGCCCGCAGCGCCTCGATCACAGCGTTGCGGCCCTCGATCACGCCGTCAGCCTCGGCGGTGAGAGCGTTTTTCTTTTCTTCGTTCATTATAGAATCTCCTCTTGGGAAATGTTTTTATCCATAGATATTGGTATTGTATCACATCACAGCTGTTCAATAAAGCTAAATTTACAGAAACTTCATCAAAAAGAAAAGAACCGTTCTTGTGAGAAGGGCGCTTTCGTGTTATACTCCTACTGTTATTTAAATAGTATCACTCTGGAAAGGAGCATTTTTCATTATATGGACAATAAAAACAATCGTCCCAAGGGCGGTAAGAACAGCAACTGGCGGGGTCTTGTGTCCCTTGTGAGCTGGGCGCTGCTGCTGACGGTCCTGTTCTCCTCCGCGGGAGACTTTATGACCGGACAGGCGCGGCACGCGGACTCTGTGGAGCTGGAGTACGGCCAGTACCGCCAGATGGTCAAAGGCGGTAATGTCTCCGCCGTGGGCTTTGACAACGAGGAGGATATCCTCATCATCACCCCTGCTGACGGCTACACTTACACGGACGAGGACGGCAAGCTCTTCGTCTATAATGCGGAGGAAAAGACCTACGCCATCCACACTTGGGACGAGGATGCCGGCGAATATCTCCCCGCTGACTCCGACCCTGTATCCCTGGAGCTGTTCACGGTGCAGATCGAGTCCAACGACGCCGTCATCGCCTTCCTGGATGAGCACGAAGTCTCTGATATCGACGAGGACTATCAGGCTCCCATGAGCTTCTTCACCTCCATGCTTATCAGTCTCCTGCCTCTGCTGATCTCCATCGTGGCTCTCACCGCCATTATGAGCATCATGGCCAAGCGCGGCATGGGCGGCATGGGCGGTATCGGCGGCGTGGGCAAGGCCAACGCCAAGGTATACATGGAAAAATCCACCGGCGTGACCTTCAAGGACGTTGCCGGCCAGGATGAAGCCAAGGAGTCCCTCACGGAGATCATTGATTTCCTCCACAACCCCGGCAAGTATACCGAGATCGGCGCAAAGCTTCCCAAGGGCGCTCTGCTGGTTGGCCCTCCGGGCACCGGCAAGACCCTCCTTGCCAAGGCTGTTGCCGGCGAGGCGAAGGTCCCCTTCTTCTCCATCTCCGGCTCTGACTTTGTGGAGATGTTCGTAGGCGTTGGCGCAAGCCGTGTCCGCGACCTGTTCAAGGAGGCCAACAAGGTGGCCCCCTGCATCGTTTTCATCGATGAGATCGACACCATCGGCAAATCCCGTGACAACCGCATGGGCGGCAACGACGAGCGTGAGCAGACCCTCAACCAGCTCCTTGCCGAAATGGACGGCTTTGACCCCACCAAGGGCGTCATCCTGCTGGCCGCCACCAACCGTCCCGAGGTGCTGGATCAGGCGCTGCTGCGTCCCGGCCGTTTCGACCGGCGCATCACCATCGACCGCCCCAATCTGGCCGGCCGTATCGCCACCCTGCAGGTCCACACCCGCAACATCAAGCTGGCAGAGGACGTGAATCTCAAGAAGGTGGCTCTGGCCACTGCCGGCTGCGTTGGCGCAGACCTTGCAAACCTTGTCAACGAAGCAGCCCTCCGCGCCGTGCGCAAGGGCCGCAAGCTGGTGACCCAGGAAGATCTGCTGGCTGCCTTTGAGCTGGTCATTGCCGGCACGGAGAAAAAGGGCAGCGTCCTCACCGAATTTGAGAAGAAGCTGGTGGCCTACCACGAGGTGGGTCACGCCATGGTGGCCTACAAGCAGAAAAACACCGAGCCTGTGCAGAAGATCACCATCGTCCCCCATACACAGGGTTCCCTCGGCTACACGCTGCTGATGCCCGAGGAGGACAAGACGGAGCTGCGCACCCGCGACGAGCTGATGGCCCGCATCACCGTTTCCATGGGTGGCCGCGCCGCCGAGGAAGTGGTGATGAACACCATGACCAACGGCGCTTCCCAGGACATTCAGGACGCTACCAATGTGGCCCGGAACATGGTGGCCATGTTCGGCATGAGCGACGAGTTCGGCATGATGGCGCTGGCCTCCCGACGCAGCCAGTATCTGGACGGCGGCTACGGTATGGACTGCGCGCAGGAAACTGCCGCCCGCATGGACAAGGCCGTGAAGGAGATCATCGACAAGTGCTATGCACAGGCTGTGGAGATCCTCAAGGCCAACCGGGAAGACATGGATAAGGTAGTAGCCTATCTTCTGGAGAAGGAGACCATCACCGGCGCCGAGATGGTAGCCATTATTGAAGGCCGGGACCCCGAAACGGTGGACAGCCCCTATTCCTCCACCGCGCTCCGTTCCGATGGCATTGAGGCCCCTGCCAAAAAGGTGCACATGATCTCCGAAAAGATCGAAGCCCCCGCCCTTCCCGAGGAGGTGCAGGATGCCGTCCCCACCGCCGACGAAAACACCCCTTCTGACGCCCCTGCCGACAACAGCGGCGAACAGACCGAATAAGCGCAAAAATCCCTCCGGACACTCCGGAGGGATTTTCCATTATCTCTTTAAAACGCCGCTGGTGGAGCCGGTGAGGATCTTCAGCTTCTGGCGAAGCCGGCTGAGTGTTACCGGCGTCATGCCGAGGAAGGAGGCAATGTGCTTGTTGCTCACATCGTCGATCAGTCCGGGATACTTTTTCAAAAACCACTGGTACCGCCCCATGGCCGAGCACTGCAGCAGCAGGATCTTCAGCTCCCAGTGGCGTTGCAGTGCCTCCTGCAGGACCCGGTTATAAAGGGCCATCAGCTCTTTAGACTGCATCAGCGTTTCCAGCAGGGGCTCCAGCGGGATCATCAGCACCTCGCTGTCGCTGATGGCCTCAAAGCTGACCCGGGAGGGCTCCTTCAGGCCACCGCAGCCCATCACAAATGATCCGGGCTGAGACGCAAAACAATCGGTGACCTCCCGCCCTTCTTCATCCAGAACAAAGCCGCGAAAAACGCCGGAAACCAGAATGGGGATGGCCGTCTGCATTTCTCCGCTGGAGATCAGCAGTTTTCCCCGCTTTACCTGTTCCACCTTGCTGTGTTCCAGTAAAGACCGGAGCAGCATCTCGTCAGAAATGCCCAAATATTCTTCGATAAACTTTCGCATGGCAGCCACACGCTCCTTTGTTTGTCTTCCGCATTGTAACAGTTTCCCCCGGCCTTTTCATTATAAAATGTAAAGCATTTGTAAAATTTCAAATTTGTTTAAAGTTTGTTCATTTAGTTTTCCTAAAAAATGGTATTATTGCGGGGCAGATCTTATTGTGATATGATTAATGATATTATAACCTATCCCCAAAGGGACGAGTCAAGGGTCGTCTCTCCGCACATTGTATCTATAAAGGTGGCTCACAATGAAAAAGCACGGCGAAGAGTTATTTCAAATCGGAGAAGTTGCTAAAATACTGGGCATCACCCGCAAGACAATTCTCGTTTATGAGAACATGGGGCTTTTGACACCCGCCCTAAAGGATAGGGAAAGCGGATACCGTTATTACTCAGCGGACAACATGACGCAGATCCGTTCGATCCGCTCCCTGCAAGCCCTTGGCCTGACACTGAAAGAAGTTTCGGAATACTATTACGACACAGAAAACATTGATGCCCACCTACAGCGCCTTATGGACCTGCGGACAACATTGGACAGGAACATCCAAATGCTTCAGGTCCGTTCGACAAAGCAGGGTGATCTGACTGTCCGAAAAACAAATCTGCCCCGACACACCTGTTTCTGTCGGCGATATCAATGCCGCGATACGACGGAGGCCGCATACAATCTGCGTGATACCTATATTGCTGCTGCACACACGGGCAAACTGTCTATGCTTGACCGCATGTTCACCATGCGTATGAAACAAGATCCAAATGTATTGGATCTCATGTGCTGCATTCCTGTGGATGACAGTTTTGAAGGCCCTGAACGTGTGGAATTTGCAGAAACACCAGCACTTTGCATTTATTACCGGGGGCCCTATGAGGGAATTACCACAGCCATTCAAGCTCTGGATGCGCACACGAAGGAAACCGGTGTTGAAGTCACAGGGCCATTCCGCTCCATCTATCTGGAGGGGCCCCCCAACCGAAGAGAGAGCAGCGCGGATTATATCACGCAGATAGCTGTGCCGATCAAAGGATGAATCCGGAAAACATCAAAACGGCGGGCAGTGCAATGAAATGACCCCAAAAAGTCAGACAACTGTTTCTGACACAAATAGTCCAAACGCGCAAAAGGGCAAGTTGTCTGTGCAATGCAGGCGGCAAGCCCTTTCTTTTTGCCGTATGAATACCCCTGTTGCCATACTGATCTAATCTGGTTTACGCGTGTTCTTTCCATTGTTACGAAAAAAGCACTGAGCGGCAGTGTCATCGCGCCACGTCCTTTCACCGCCACTCATATTTTCTATTTACTTTCCCCTTTTTTCGTCATACAATAATACGTATAGAATTCCTTTGCGAAAGGAGGCCCTCCTATGGCATCCAACTGCGAAGACTGCCTGCACTTTGACTACGATGACGAGATCGACGCATGGTTCTGCACCATGGATCTGGACGAGGATGAAATGGAGCGGTTCCTCCGCAGCGATTTCCGCGCATGCCCCTTCTACCGCCGGGGAGATGATTACTCCACGGCCCGCAAACAGTAATGGGAGGTGGATCTTATGGAACTCGTTGATCTTTACGATGAAAACAGGCTCCCGCTGGGCCGCACCGCCCAGCGGTTCTCCAAACGGGAAAAGGGCGTCTGGCGGCTCATCGCCCATCTGTGCGTGTTCGACTCCCGAGGGCGCTTGCTGCTGCAGCAGCGCAGCAGCGAAAAGCGGATATGGCCCGGGAAGTGGGACGTTTCCGCCGCAGGCGGCGTTTCCGCCGGAGAAACCACCCGCACAGCCGCTGCCCGGGAGCTGCAGGAGGAGCTGGGGCTTGCCGCAGAGCCGCAGGAGCTGCGCAGCGTATGCACCGTTACCTTCAACTATGCCTTCGACGATTATTTCATTTTGAAGCGGGATGTAGACCTTCGCACCCTCCATCTGCAAAAGGAGGAGGTTTCCGCTGTCCGCTGGGCCACCCGCCAGCAGGTGCTGGACCTGATCCGCAGGGATGCCTTCGTCCCATACTCCGAAAACTTTTTGGCCTATCTTTTTGATATGGCCCGTACGATGGAATTCCAAAGCAAATAATTTCCCCTTCTTTCTGCAAAATTCGCTCTTTCTCTTGACGAAGGGTTTCTCGGGCTGTTATGATAGTTTTGTGATTATGTAAATTGAAACAAGGAGGATCTCCCATGGCCCCTCAGTCTTTGAAGCGCTGCCCCGATTGCGGAGAAGCTTATTCTGCTTCCTACAAATACTGTCCCTTCTGCGAGGAGGAGGCCGCTTTTCAGGAGGGCGAGATGCTTCGCCGCTCCAAGCGATCCCGTTCGAAAAGCAGCCACAGCTCTTCCTTTTCTCTCGTCACCCCCACGCTGATCATCCTGATCCTTCTCATGGCAAGCCTGCTGGTCTATCTCCTCTTTGGCGACCAGATCAAGGCCAAGCTCAAGGGCGAGGATCTGCCCGTTCCTCCCGCTGCCAGCTCTTCTGTGATCGAAACGCCCCCTGTTTCCTCTTCCATCGAGCCCGTGCAGCCTGATCCTTCCGTCAGCGCAGAACCTCCCGCACCCGTTGATCCCCCGGCCGATCCCGTGGCTCCCACCGTTCCTTATGAAACGGTATATGCCCTCCCCACTGCTTTGACACTGAATAAGTCCGATTTCACGCTGCCTGTGGGCGATCCTGATGTGCAGCTGAAGGTCTCCGGTGGCTCCGGCACCTATACCTGGGTCAGCCAGGACCCCAACATCGCCACCGTGGATGAGACCGGCAAGGTCAAGGCCATTGCCAGAGGCACTGTGAATGTTCTCGTTTCCGATGGCATTCGCAAGGGCGTTTGCATCGTCCGTGTCAAGGGCGGCTCTGCCCCTGCCACGGCCACCACATCTGAGAGCAGCCCCCCTTCCACCGGTCTTTCTCTGAACAAGACAGACTATACCACCAAGGTCGGTGATATGGATGTGCTGCTGACCCTGGGTGTGACGGATGGCGTCCTCTGGGAGACCTCCAATGCCGCCGTGGCCACGGTTTCCAAGGGTCTTGTCCATGCGGTGGGCAAAGGTAACTGCACCATTACCGCCACTTACGAAGGACACAGCTACGAATGCATCGTCCGTGTCAAGGGCTAACTTCCATAACTACAAAAGAACCGTGCCTTGCGGCACGGTTCTTTTTCTTTCTTCATTCTCAGGCAAGCTCTGCCTGGCCGGTATAAAGCTGATAATATCTGCCCTTCTGGCGGATCAGATCGTCGTGGTCGCCACGTTCAATGATCTCGCCCTGCTCCAGCACCATAATGGCCTTGGCATTGCGCACAGTGGAAAGGCGGTGGGCGATGACAAAGACTGTCCGACCCTCCATCAGATAATCCATACCCTTTTCGATCAGCGCTTCCGTTCTGGTATCAATGGAGCTGGTAGCCTCATCCAGAACCAGCACCGGGGGATTGGCGCAGGCCGCGCGGGCGATGTTCAAAAGCTGGCGCTCTCCCTGGCTGAGGCTGCCGCCGTCACCGGAGATCACCGTGTGATAGCCCTTCGGCAGCTTGGAGATAAAGTCGTGGGCGCCGGCAAGTCTCGCCGCCACCTCCACTTCATCATCGCTGGCATCCAGCCGACCATAGCGGATGTTGTCCGCCACCGTTCCGGTGAAGAGGTGAGTGTCCTGCAGCACCACGCCGAGAGAGCGGCGCAGAGAGTCCTTTTCGATCTCCCGGATATTGATTCCGTCATAGGTGATGGTTCCGCTTTGGATCTCATAGAAGCGGTTGATGAGGCTGGTGATGGTGGTTTTTCCCGCACCGGTGGAGCCCACAAAGGCGATCTTCTGGCCCGGCTTTGCGTAGAGGGAAATATCGTGCAGTACAGTTTTATCCTCATCGTAGCCGAACACCACATGGTCAAAGCGCACGTCGCCCCGCAGCGGCACCAACGTGCCGTCCGCCTTTTTCCACGCCCAGTGGCTGGTTTCGTGGTCGGCTTCCGAAAGGGTGCCCGAACGGTCTTCCGTGACCTGAACCAGCGTCACCTTGCCCTCATCCAGTTCAGGCTCTGTTTCCATGACCTCAAAAATACGCTCCGCACCTGCCGCAGCAGAAAGCAGCGTATTCACCTGCTGAGAGATCTGGTTGATGGGCTGGCTCACCTGACGGCTGTAGGTCAGAAAGGCCGCAAGACCGCCGAGATCGCCACTGCGGATGGCCAGCAGCGCGCCCACGCAGCAGGTAAGGGCATAGTTGAGATAGCTAAGGTTGCCCATGGTGGGGGGCATAATGCCCGCGAAGGTCTGGGCATTGGTGCCCGCCTGACGGTACGCCTCATTCAATTCCTGAAATTCCCGTCTGGCCACGGCTTCATGGGTGAATACCTTGATGACCTTCTGGCCCTCGATCATCTCTTCGATATAACCGTTGACTTCTCCGAGAGCCTTCTGCTGAGCCGCAAAATACCGCCGGCTCCTTCCACCGATGGTCTTGACGGCAAAGAGCATCACCCACAGCATGCCGAAGGTGATCAGCGTCAGGATGGGATTGAGATAGATCATCATGCCGATGGTACCCGTGAATGTCAGCACACAGGAAATGAGACTTCCAAAGCTGTTATTCAATGCCTCAGAAACCGTCTCAATATCATTGGTATAGCGGCTCATCAGTTCGCCGTGGGTATGGGTGTCGAAATATTTCAGGGGCAGGCGCTGCATCTTTTCAAACAGCTCTTCTCGGATGCGGGCCACCGTATTCTGGGACACATGCACCATAATGCGGGCATAGCCGTAAGAGCAGGCTGCACCTGTCACATACACCAGCGCCATCACACCCAGCATCCGGGCAAGACCGGGAAAGTCGCCGGGAAGGATATAGTCGTTGATCAGGGGCTTGATAAGGAAGCTGCCGCCTACCGAGCAGGCGGAGCTCACCACCAGCAGCGCCGCCACCACACACAGGTGGAGCTTATAGCGGCCCAGATACCGCATCAGCTTGCCAAGCGTCTGGCGCAGATCCTTTGGCTTTTGAAAGGCGCCTTTGCGGCCGGGACCTTTTCCGGGTCCCATAGGAGGATGCTTATGCTCAGCCACCGATGCTCACTCCTTCCTGCTGAGAGGTATATACCTCCCGGTAAATCTCATTGGTTTTCATCAGTTCCTCATGGGTCCCCTGCCCTGCAATACGGCCCTGATCCATCACCAGGATCAAGTCTGCATCCATCACAGAAGTCACACGCTGGGCGATAATGATTTTCGTGGTGCCTGCCAGACGGGTGCGGAAGGCCTCTCGGATCTTCGCGTCGGTGGCGGTATCCACCGCGCTGGTAGAGTCATCAAGGATCAGCACGCTGGGCTTTTTCAAAATAGCCCGGGCAATGCACAGCCGCTGCTTCTGGCCGCCGGAGACATTCACGCCCCCCTGCCCCAGATCACTGTCCAGTCCGTCAGGCATGCGGCGGAGGAACTCGTCGGCACAGGCCGCCTCGCAGGCACTCCACAGCTCCTCCTCCGTGGCATGTTCATCGCCCCAGAGCAGGTTTTCCCGGATGGTACCGGAAAAGAGTGTGTTCTTCTGCAGCACCATGCTCACGCTCTGGCGCAGATGCTCCATGGTGTATTCCTTCACATTTCTGCCGCCCACCTTCACAGCGCCTTCGTTTGCCTCATAAAGCCGGGGAATGAGAGAGACAAGGCTGGTCTTGCCGCTGCCGGTGCCGCCCAGGATCCCCACCGTAGCGCCGGAGGGAATGTGAAGATCAATGTCCCGCAGGATCCATTCTGCGCTTTCGCCATGATACTTGAAGGACACTCCTTCAAAGTCAATGGAACCGTCCTGCACCACAGCGTCCTCCTCTGCCAGCGCGTCCGTGATGGCAGGTTCTTCAGAAAGCACCTCGGCAACACGCTTTGCGCAGGCAATGGAGCGGGTCATCATCATGAACATCATGGAAACCATCATCAGCGAGATCATGATCTGGCTGATATAAGTGAAATAGGTAATAAGCTTGCCGGCATCCAATGCCCCGGTGTTTACCAGATGGCCGCCAAACCACATCACTGCAATAATGGTGCCGTTGATAATGAGCATCATAATGGGCATATTCATGACCACCGCGCCAAAGGCCTTCTGGGAGGTGTTCTTCAGGTCCTGATTCCGCGCAGAAAACTTTTCCCGCTCATACTCCTCCCGAACGAAGGACTTCACCACCCGGATGCCGGTCAGATCCTCCTGCACCACCTGATTAAGGGCGTCGGTCTTTTCCTGCAGGGACCGAAACAGCGGGCCGGTCCTCACCAGAATGGTCACCACGACCACCACCAGAAGGGGCAGTGCCACCAAAAACACATTGCTCAGCTCCCGGGAGATGCGGATAGACAGCACCATGGCAGACACCAGCATCACCGGCGCGCGCACCAGAAGGCGCATGCCCATCATCAGCGTCATCTGCAAATTGTGCACATCGTTTGTCAGCCGGGTCACCAAAGACGCCGTGGAGAATTTCTCGATATTGGAAAAGGAAAACTCCTGAATATGGTCATATTCCGCCCGGCGAACATTCGCACCGAAGCCCTGCCCCGCCCGGGCAGAGAGCGCCGCGCTGCCAAGGCCGAAGCAAAGGGAGATCAGGGCAAGGCCCACCATCAGCGCGCCCCGGGATGTGATGTAACCCACATTCCCTGTGGCGATGCCGATATCCACGATATCGCTCATCACCAGCGGGATCAGCAGTTCAAACACCGCCTCCGCGCCGGAGCAGATCACACCCAGCACAATGACCCCCAGATAGGGTCTTGCGTGGGGCCACAATTTTTTCACCATAAGTCACGATCCTCCTTCAGATTCTGCCGCAGCCGCTCCAGCAGACCCTGCAGCTGGGCAGCCTCGGCCTGCGTAAAGCCGCGGCGCATCACATCCTCCGCCTCTGCGAAGGCCTGCCGCGTCTGCTCCAGAAGACTCTTTCCCTTTTCTGTCAGCACCACCAGCTTGCGCCGCCCATCCTGCCGGTCTGTCAGACGAAGCAGCAGCTCCTTTTCTTCCATTCGGCCAAGAATACCATTCACCGTTGGCGCTTTCAAGCGCATGAATTCCGTCAGTTCCGTCTGGGGGGCGCTGCCGCCCTGCTGTCCAAGATATAAAAGCGCATGGGTCTGGGCGGGAGTCATACCAAGGCGGGTCAGCCTTGCTCCCAGCCGCTCCCGGGCAAGATGGGCATTTTCCCCCAGCAGAGGTCCCCAGTAGTTTTGGCAGTCCATGTCACCCCTCCTTTTATTAGCACGCTAAATGTTAGCATACTAATAAATTTTCGTCAAGCTTTTGCTATGGCCAAAATTTCAACTTTTTGTAAACCAATTATGACCATTCTCCTCTCTTGTGTAAACAATTTGTGAAGCTTTCGTCACACTTATTGACTTTCCGCGCCGTTGCCTTTATGATAAATTTGTACCAAGTAAGTAACATGATTTCTCTCTCCTTTCTATTTTTTCATTTCCCCCCTCTCTCCTTTCAATACACAAGATGCAGAAAGACGGACAGTCCGGTGACTGTCCGTCTTTCTTTTTACGTCTCTGTAAGTACCTCGATCATCCCCCGGGCAAACAGCCGGGCCGCCAGTTCCGCCTCCCCCGGAGAATTTCCTGCCGCCCCCACCTCCACCAGCAGGCTCCCCATGGTGGCGTGCTGATTATAGCGGGAGTTGCGCAGCAAAAGAGGTCGCATCAGCTGCTCATTGTCTGCCAGCAGGTGGTTTTGGATGGCTGCGGCAAGACGCAGATTTTCCCGCCACTGGGGATGGAACAGTCCTCCGCCATCGCTGCCCACCACCAGCGTCATCTGGGCGCTGGTGCCCTCCTGCGTTTCGCACACAACCTTATACTGCCGCCCCGCACTGTCCTCCACCGCGTCCCGGTGAACATCCAGCACAAAGCGAATGGATGGGTATTCCTTCAAATAGGCTTCAATGGCCTCCAGTGACCGGTCGTATGCGTCATTGTAAGAGGGGTAGTCATACAGTGTGCGGTCATGGAGCACCGAGATCCCCGCCTCGCTGAACACCTCCGCCATAGCGTCGCCGGCAGAGACCACATTATAGCGGCTGTCCGTGGTGCGGTGATCTCCCGACCAGACCACACGTTCCCCCTCCGGCGGTGTATAGCTTTCGCTTCCATGAGTATGGAGGATGAGGATCTGGGGATCTCCCTCTCCAAGGCCGGCAGCAAAAGGGCGGGCGACCTCCTCGCTCGTCAGGGCATAGTCCGTGGAATTGGTGATATACGTCCGCCCGCTGACAAGATACCCCTCCGGCGAGGAGGGCACCAGTGTCCGCGCCGCCACACCGTTATCCGCCAGTTCCTCCGGAACGAGGGGCGTCTCCTCCAGGGGGATCACTACGCGCTCCTCCTGTTCTGCAGGCACTTCTTCCTCCGCTTTCCACAGGATCTCCCTGCGGGCTCCGAGAAGCTGCGGTGACTGGGCAATGGCCAGAACCGCCGCACCGGAAAGATCATCCCGCACCTGCAGATCCCCCAGTTCCCAGCGCAGCGCCCCTTCCGGCGCAGCAGAGCGCAGGGCGGAAAAGGCTGCGGCGGCGCTATCCGTCCCGGCTGTGATGACGGTGAGATAAAAAACACCAGCCGAGAGAGCCACCGCTCCCAGCCGGCGGAAAAGATTCCTCTTCAAAAAACCACCTCCGGGACGAGCCTATGTCCCAAAGGTGGTTTTTATACCTTATTTATTCCGCAAGATGGCGCATCATTTCGATTTCCTTTTTGTAACCCGGAAGCTCATTGGGCGTCTCCAGGCAAAAGGGAAGCCCCTGCAGCGCGCTGTGGCGGACGATCCGCGTCAGCGCATCGATGCCGATACACCCCTCCCCCAGACAGGCGTGGCGGTCCTTGCGGCTGCCTAAAGGATTCTTGCTGTCGTTGAGGTGGATGGCCTTCAGCCGCTCCAGCCCGATCACCCGGTCAAACTCCGTCAGCACACCGTCCAGATCGTTTACGATATCATAACCGCCGTCGTGGACATGGCAGGTATCCAGACAAACGCCTATCTTGTCCTGCAGCTCCACCCGATCCAGAATGGCGCGCAGCTCCTCAAAGCGTCCTCCCACCTCGCTGCCCTTGCCGGCCATGGTCTCCAGCAGCACAATGGTGGTCTGCTCCTTCTTCAAAATGGCATTGAGGCCCTGGGCAATAAGCTCGATGCCCCGCCCCATTCCCTGCCCCACATGGCTGCCGGGATGAAAATTATAGAGCTGGCCGGGGATATGCTCCAGCCGCGCAAGGTCATCCGCCATAGTCTCTGCGGCAAAGCGGCGGGTTTCTTCCTTCTCTCCGCAGAGATTCAGGGTATAAGGGGCATGGGCCACAAGGGGCGCGAAGTGACGCTCGCGCAGCAGCGCAGCAAGGGATGCCGCATCCGCCGGATCCAGCTCCTTGGCCCGGCTCCCCCGGGGATTGCGTGTGAAAAACTGAAAGGTATCTCCCCCCAGCTCCAGCGCCGTGCGGCCCATGGCGGCAAAGCCCTTCGTGGAAGAGAGGTGACAGCCGATGTGCAGCATAGGCGACCTCCTGTGTGTTTTTTTCAGTATACCACACATCCATCCCCGACGCAGGGATTTTTGCAACAATATCCCCGTTTACCCCTCCCGCAAAAACAACTCTTCCGCTTCCCGCTGCACAGCCTGAAGCTCCTGCTGTATCCGTCCCAGGGTCTCAGTCAGATCAGTGATCGTGTTGAACAGCAGCAGGTATTCTTTTTTGATGGTCTCCATATGTGACACCCTTTCTTTCATAATTTTTTCTTTCGACACAATACCTTGTGGTCTCTGTCACATATGATACACATTTTTCATGCATGATTCCGTCACAATCTGTCGAAGGATTTTGAAAATCTGAGGTTTTTGCAGAAGTTGGGAAAAGCAGGGCGGTTTTTGCGCTTGTGCAAGACGGATATGGGTGGTATGATAAATTCATCACACAGGAAGGAGGGCGCAGCATGACCACAAAAGAGCATATCCTCACCCACTGCGCCCGTTATCCCCAGCTGCAGAGCAGGGATCTTTTGAAATTCCTTCATCAATCCACCTTCGGCCCTGGCCATATGGTGTCAGAAAACGGCCTTGATTTCCTCCGTCAGGAAGCCGCAGAGCGAACCGGCGGTGGGGTAGAACCCCTGGACGGGGATTTCTGCCGCTTCCATCTGGGGGACCTCCTCTCACCGGAGACCCTCTGGCAGTGCTTCCGCCTCTCCGCCCTCCTGCCCGCAGGAACGGTGGAAGATCTGGAGCGCCGCCTCGCCTGTGCCATGGCCCTGGCAGAGGAGGGATTGCTGCCCTTCTCTCAGGCGCAGCTTGCCGCAGCTATTGACGAGTGGCGCTTCGCAGGCTTTCCTGCCCAGCACCACACCGATGCCTTCCGCGCCGCTTATGCGCCGGCCTACCGGGTGGTGCATCGCTCCTTTGCGTGGATGCTTCCCCTGCTGCGCGCCATCGACCACCGCCCCCAAGAAAAAAAGCCGCTGATCGTTGCCCTTGAGGGCGGTTCTGCCAGTGGAAAATCCACCCTTGGCGATGCGCTGCAGAAAATTTACGGTTGCTCCCTGTTTCACATGGACGATTTCTTCCTCCAGCCCCACCAGCGCACGGCAGAGCGTCTTTCCACGGCAGGAGGGAACATTGACCATGAGCGGTTTTTGGAAGAAGTCCTTCTTCCCTGCCGGGAGGGAAACGCCGTTTCCTATCGCCGGTATGACTGCCACACCCAGACCATTCTCCCGGCGGTGGAGGTCCCCATCGCTCCGCTGGTGATCGTAGAGGGCGCTTACAGCTGCCATCCCTCTTTGCGGCGGTATTATGACCTTACCGTATTTCTGGATATCTCTCCCACCCTGCAGCAAAACCGTATCCGCCGACGCAACACACCGGAGTTTGCCCGGCGATTCTTTGACACATGGATCCCCATGGAGCAGCGGTATTTTGAGGCCTTTTCCATCCGGGAAAGCTGTGATCTTATTTTGGAGGTTGAGGAATGAACATCGTCGTCATTGACGGTCAGAGTGGCCGTATGGGTCAGCTCTTTATCGAGCGCGCCAGAGCCGCCGGGATCACCTGCCCCATCACCGCCGTGGGCACCAACGCCATCGCCACCGCCGCCATGCGCAAAGCTGGGGCAGATCAGGGTGCCACCGGCGAAAACAGCGTGGTGGTAGCCTGCCGCAGCGCCGACATCATTGTGGGCCCCATCGGCATTCTGGTAGCGGACGCCATGCTGGGTGAGATCACGGAAACCATGGCTCTGGCCGTTGGCCGCAGTGCAGCCCGCAAGCTTCTGCTGCCGGTAAACCAGTGCGGCAATCTCATTGCCGGCACCCAGACCATGAGTCTCTCCCGGGTGATGGAAGAGGCCGTGGCCCTGTTGAAAGAACTGCTTGCTTAATCCTCCGTCCAAGACGGAGTATTCTCTACCCCCGCGCACAAATCTGCGCCTCAAGGCGTATTCTCCCGTTCAAGACGGCAAAACATAAGGGAGAATCTTACTATGAAACACCGCAGCAATCCTCTTCGCACCCTCACCTACTCCTCGCTATGCCTGGCATTGTGCCTGGTGCTGCCCTTTCTCACGGGCCAGATCCCGGAGATCGGCGGCATGCTCTGCCCCATGCATTTCCCCGTGTTCCTCTGCGCCTTTCTCTGCGGCCCTCTGTGGGGAGCGGCGGTGGGCATCACGGCCCCTCTCCTGCGGCACTTCCTGTTCCACATGCCGCCGCTGGTGACGGCCATCGGCATGACCTTTGAGCTGGCTGCCTACGGTCTGGTGGCAGGGCTTCTTTACCGGCATCTGCCAAAAAAGCCCCTGTCCCTCTACACCTCTCTGCTCAGTGCCATGGTGCTGGGCCGCATCGTCTGGGGCTGCGTCATGGTGGTGATCGCCGGTGTCACCGGCACTGCCTTTGGCTGGGAGCTGTTCCTCTCCGGTGCAGTGTTCAGCGCCGTTCCCGGAATTGTTTTGCAGCTGGTGCTGGTGCCCGTGCTGGTGATGGCGCTCACCCGCGCCAAGGTTGCAGACTGAATGTCTGAGCACAAAAACACCCCGCTCCTTTCGGAACGGGGTGTCTTCATTCGTTCAATTGCTTCCCGATTAGTCGGTAACGTAGGGCAGCAGAGCGATCTGACGGGCACGCTTGATAGCCTCGGTCAGCTGACGCTGATGCATGGCGCAGGTGCCGGTGGTTCTGCGGGGCAGAATCTTGGAACGCTCGGAAACGAAACGACGCAGCTTGGCGGCGTCCTTATAATCGATGCTCTCGCACTTCTCGGCGCAGAACTGGCAAACCTTACGACGCTTGCCGCGCACGGGACGAGCGGGTCTTGCTTCACGATCGAAAGCCATGATGGTTTCCTCCTTCAAGAATGATAGATCAGAACGGCAGTTCGCCGTCTTCTTCGCCGATCTCGGCGAAATCAGAGTGGCCCATGGGAGCGCCGGAGCGGCTCACAGGGGCGCCGTAAGCAGGGGGAGCGCCGTAATCACCGGCACCGGAATCCCGCTTGGAATCCCCGAAATAGACATTGTCGGCCACGACTTCAGCGCTTCTCCGCTTATTTCCGTCGCGATCGGTCCAATCCCGCATCTGCAGCCGGCCCTCCACCACAGCCATACGGCCCTTGGTGAAGTACTTGCTGACAAACTCAGCGGTATTGCGCCATGCCACCACATCGATAAAATCAGTCTCCTTCTCGCCGCTCTGAGACTTGAAGTCCCGGTCGACGGCCAGAGAGAAGCTGGTAACGGCAGTGCCGCTGCCGGTGCGGCGCAGTTCGGGGTCACGGGTCAGACGACCCATGAGGATGATCTTGTTGAGCATACGTGATGCCTCCCTATTACTCGCCCTTGCAGACGACCAGGGAACGCATGACGCCGTCGGCGATACGCAGCTTACGGCTCAGCTCTCTGGGGAAGGTAGGCTCGCTGGTGAAGCTCATCAGCACGTAGTAGCCATCGTTCTTGAAGTTGATGGGGTAAGCGAGCTTGCGGGTACCCCACTCCTCCACCTCAATAGCGGAGCAGCCATTGGTCTCAGCCAGGGACTTGAAGTTAGCAACGATCTTGGCGATGCCCTCCTCACCCTGTGCAGGGTCGATGATGTAAACGACCTCGTAGTTGGCAGTAACCTTTGCCATGTTTTGCACCTCCTTTTGGACTGATGGCCCATGCCCGAAGCATGGGCAAGGATTTACTTGCGCAATGCAAGCTTTTTCATTATATCGCAAGTTCTTCAAAAGTCAAGAAAAAGTTTTTATTTTTTGAAAAATCTTTCCTTTTCCCCAGAGATGTGCTATGTTTAAAATAGGTAATACAACATTTTGTGTTTTACGGGAGGAACTGCCATGAGAGAACATTTTCGCGGTCTTGCCCATATCGGCGTGATGACCAAAAACTTAGAAGAGAGCCTTGCTTTCTACCGGCTTCTCGGCGGCGTGGAGACAGACCGCGCCACACTGCCTACCCCTGAGGGCAACAAGACCCTTGTTCTGATGGATGTGGGCGGCATCGTTGTGGAGCTGATCGCTCCCCCCGTCCCCGCGGAGTCTGTGGAGGGCGTGGTGAGCCACTTTGCCCTCTATGTAGATGATATCGACGCTGCCCACGACGCTATCGTAGCAGCGGGCATCGACACCTTCCAGGCCCCCAAAAAGAACGAATCCTCTATCTTCGGCGGCGTGGCCAACTGGTTCTTCACCGGCCCCAACGGTGAGCGCATCGAGCTGATGGAAATGCCGAAATAATCCCCCAGATAGAAACTGCCGGACGGTCACCCCGTCCGGCAGTTTTTTAGTCCGAAATATATTCTCTTACGCGGTACACCGCGCCGATCTCCTCTTCGCAGATCCTGCGGCAGTTTTCGATCTCCTCGGCGGGGATGGTATCCACCACCGTCATCATCACCGTGGGGACATATTTCTGCACTTCCTTTGCAAAGCGCTTCATCTCCTCGTAGGCTCCCTTGTGGACAGGATGGCAGAGGGCGTCATACTTCTCCGCTGTGTCGGTGTTGAGGGAGATGGACACCATATCGAACCGGCCCGCAAAATCAGGGGCGATATCCCGGCCATGGATAAGGCTGCCGGTGCCGTTGGTATCCATGCGGGTGTAAATCTTGGTGCCATGCTCCTTCATCCGGTCGATGACCCAGCAGATATCCTCCATGCGGTAGCTGGGCTCGCCAAAGCCCACGAAAACCAGCTGGCGGTATTTGCTCAAATCGCGGCTTTCAATGGACTCCAGAATTTCTTCCTTTGTAGGCTCCCGCTTGAGCCAGAGGTTGTGGGTGTAGATGCTGCCGCCGGAATTGTTGTGCCGCAGGCAGAACTCACAGTTGAAGTTGCAGCGGTTGGTGGGGTTCACATAGAGGTTATCCCCGTATTCATAAGTAATGGTAAAGCCTTTTTCCATGATTTGTTCCTTAGTAGCCTTCCAGATGGAATCCATCCAGAATGAATTCTCCGTCCTCATAGAGAACATCGGCGGTAATGTCCGCCACGTACCAATAGCTGATCTCCTTCTTCCCCTCAAGCCGAACTGCCATTCGACAGGTCATACCCTGCTCTGTCTTCTCAAAGCCAAGAACAGCCCCTGTTGTCAGGTCATAGTCCTTAAAGTCCAGTTCCATACCCTTCAGTTCCTTTGTGATATCCACTTTTTCCGAACCAAGGTTTGCGTAGGTGGCATTTCCAGCCTTTACCAGACACAGATAACCGCTAAGCTCCGACATCAAAGGTTTTCTGGGGAAGGTATGGGCAGTAAGCGTCCCATCCCCGTTTTTCTCCACCACGTGGAGATCACTCATACTCACGCCGGTGCCGCTTGCCATGTAGCAGTCCACCACCAGCTCCTCCTCGCCGTCGCCGTCAAAGTCGAAGCACCAGAGTCTTGGCAGAACAGCACGGGGCGTGATATAAGCCCAGTCAAACTCCGCCATGGACTCCCCCCAACGGATGAGAGCGGGGGAAAACTCCTTGCCCTCGATGGCATAGAAAGCAACGTCCGCCTCTTCCAGCTCCGCCAGCAGGGCGACGCCGCCCTCATCTATCCACTCTATCATATCCACCGCTTCTTCCGGCAGCTTGTAGTTCTCCACAGGGGCGCGGCCCTCTGCTTTTTCCGCGGACGAGGACACCGGCGAAAGCTCTGTCAGCTCCGGGATCTTCTCTGCCTTTTGCTCTGTTGTTCCCTCAGAGGCAGCAGGGGCGCTCTGAACGGGAGGCGGCGTCTCTTCCTTCGCCTTACAGGCGGAAAGGCTCAGGGCCAGCACAAGGCTCAGGGTCAGGGTCAAAAAACGTTTCATAGTCTTTCCTCCTCGTATCATTGTTATGGTTTCATCATAGCAACTTTTCAAGCGGAAAAAACCACAATCAAATGACAGTTGGTGTCAAAACAGTTACACTTTGGTGCCAAGGCGGTAAAACCGCACTGCGTTTTCCCATGTGATGCGCTCCATCTCTGCCGCGCTCACGCCCTTCCACTCTGCCAGTTTTTCGATGACGTAGGAAAGGTGGGCACTGGAGTTTCGCTTGCCCCGGAAGGGCACGGGGGTGAGATAGGGGGCATCCGTCTCGACAAGGATGCGGTCAAGAGGCGTGATGGCCACCACCTCCGGGCTGCGGCGGGCATTTTTATAGGTGATGGGGCCGTCAAAGCCCAGATACCAGCCCCGCTTTAAAAGCTCCTGCGCCATTTCGGGGCTGCCGGAAAAGCAGTGGAACACGCCGCGAAGCTCGGGGTATTCCAGCACGATGGCAAGGCTGTCCCCATGGGCCTCCCGGTCATGGACACACACCGACAGATCCAGCTCCAGCGCCAGCTCGATCTGGCGGCGGAAGACCTGCCGCTGAAACTCTTTGGGGGGATTGGTGTCCCAGTAATAGTCAAGGCCGATCTCGCCGATGGCCACCACCTTTTCGTGCTTTGCCAGCTCACGCAGGGCAGTGTATTCCGCTTCACCTGTTCCGGCGCAGTCACTGGGGTGGATGCCCACTGCCGCCCAGACATGGGGGAACTGCTCCGCCAGTCCCACCGCCACCCGAGAAGAGGGGATGTCACAGCCGGGATTCACCACGGCGCCCACGTTTTCCCCCGGCAGGGCAGAAAGCACGGCCTCCCGGTCAGCATTGAAAGCGCCGGAATCATAATGTGCATGGGTGTCAAAGATCATGCTGCACCTCGAAGTTAAGATTATCGGTTATAGAATATCACAGTTTTCCGGAATGTAAATAAATTTTCGCACTCCGCAGTGGGCGAGATAAAATAAAAAAGACATCCTTTCGGATGTCTTTTTATCAGCACACGAATTAGCCGAGCTGGTTCAGCTTCAGGGTCATGGCGCTCTTCTTGTGAGCGGCATTGTTCTTGTGCAGAACGCCCTTGGCAACAGCCTGATCGACTTTCTTCACTGCAACCTTGTAAGCGCCATCGGCCTCGGTGCGATTGCCTTCTGCGGCAGCAACCTCGAACTTCTTGATGGCGGTTTTCAGCTCGGACTTAGCGGCACGGTTGCGGGCATTGCGCACCTCACCGATCAGAACGCGCTTCTTGGCAGACTTAATATTCGGCAAACCAAACACCTCCTTAGGCAAATTTCACGCGGCAGAGCAAAATCCACCGTGCAGAATGATATTTTAGCAGGGAAGTTTCGAAAAATCAAGTGTTTTTTTAAATTTTTATTGATTTTTTGTATATTCCCTTTTTCTATGCAAAAGCTACTTTCGTGACCACAAGATTTAGTGTTTTTTCAAAAAAGGAGTGGGTCTTATGCTGGCAAAACGCACCGATCTGGCCCTGGAAGCCCGGGAACTGTGGCAGGAGAGCGCCGAAAACACAGGGCGGCTCTCCGGGGTGCGGGCAAAAACCTCCCGGCAGGAAGGCTGCCCGGTCACAAAGGTGGAGATCCTCAACGACCGGGGTGCAAAGGCTCTCGGCAAGCCCTGCGGACGATACTTCTCCGTGGACCTTAAAGAGTGTCTGCACCGCCGGGATTTTGACCGCGCCGTGCGGGTCGTTGGCCGACAGCTGCGTCTGCTGACGCCCCGGGAGGGCTCCCTTTTGATCGTGGGGCTCGGAAACGCCGCCATGACCCCTGATGCCATTGGTCCTCTCACAGCGCAGCACCTCCTTGTGACGCGTCATCTGATCTCCGCCCTGCCGGAGCAGTTCGGAGCCTTTCGGGATGTAGCCGTCCTCACTCCCGGCGTGCTGGGCTCCACCGGCATTGAAACTGCGGAGGCTGTTCGCTCCCTTGCCGCGCAGCTCTGTCCCGCCGCAGTGATCGCCGTGGACGCTCTGGCCTCCCGCCGCATGAGCCGGCTTTGCACCACAGTGCAGATCAGCGACAGCGGCATTGTCCCCGGCTCCGGCGTGGGGAATCACCGTCACGCCCTGAACAAAGAGACTCTTGGCGTTCCTGTCATTGCCCTCGGCGTTCCTACGGTGGTGGACGCCGCCACCGTAGCGGCGGATCTTCTGGAGGAAAACGGCATTACAGAGATTTCCCCGGAACGGCTGCAAAAGGGCAGCAATGTCTTCGTTACTCCCCGGGACATTGACGCGCAGGTGCGCCAGATCGGAAAGATTCTGGGTTACGCCATCAACTGGGCCTTTCAGGAACTGGAGATGGATGAGATCACTACTCTTTTAAGCTGAAAACAGGAGCTGCCTCATGACAGCTCCTGCATCAGCTTATTTCATCAATTCATACATGACGGCCTTGATGGTGTGCATGCGGTTTTCCGCCTCGTCAAAGACGATGGACTGCTCGGACTCAAACACCTCGTCGGTGACTTCCATAGCGTCCCGACCAAAGCGCTCGCCCATCTCCTTGCCCACCTTGGTCTTGTGATCATGGTAGGCAGGGAGGCAATGCATGAAGCGGCACTGAGGCCCGGCATTATCCATAAGGGCCTTGGTGACCTGATAGGGTCCAAGAGCCTCGATCCGCTCGGCCCAGACCTCCACAGGCTCACCCATGGAGACCCAGACGTCGGTATAGAGCACATCCGCGCCCTTGGTAGCTTCCATGGGATCCTCGATAAATTCCAGCTTTGCGCCGGTCTCGGCGGCGATGGCCTGACACGCATCGATCAGGCTCTGGTCAGGGAAGTATGCCTTGGGGGCGCAGGCCACAAAGTGCATGCCCATCTTGGCGCAGCCCACCATGAGGCTGTTGCCCATGTTGTAGCGGGCGTCGCCTAAGTACACCAGCTTCACACCCTCCAGCTTGCCAAAGTGCTCCTGCACGGTGAGGAAATCCGCAAGGATCTGGGTGGGGTGGAACTCGTTGGTCAGGCCGTTGAACACGGGAACACCTGCGTAATGGGCCAGTTCCTCCACCAGCTCCTGCCCGAAACCGCGGTACTCAATGCCGTCAAACATCCGGCCCAGCACCCGGGCAGTATCCGCGATAGACTCCTTCACGCCGATCTGGCTGCCGGTAGGCCCAAGATAGGTGGAGCCCATGCCCAGATCCTGTGCCGCCACCTCGAAGGCGCAGCGGGTGCGGGTGGAGGTCTTTTCAAAGATCAGGGCAACATTCTTGCCCTCCAGATACTTGTGGGGGATGCCGGCCTTCTTCTTGGCCTTGAGGTCAGCAGCGGTATCCAGGAACTGCCGGATCTCAGCAGGGGTGAAGTCCAGGAGCTTCAAAAAATGAGTGTGGTTTTCCATAAGCGTACTCCTTTATGAAAAATCGAGTAAGGGCGGGGCGCGTCGCGCCCGCCCTTATCGTATGTTTTGAGAGAATATCAGCCCAGAGCTGCCTTCATGATGGCAATGCCCTTGTCCATCTCTTCTTTGGTGATGGAGAGGGGCGGCAGCAGACGCATGCCGGGGCCTGCAGTGAGCACCAGGAGGCCTGCCTCAATGAGCTTGTTTGCGATATCGCTCTTGTTGTAGCCCTCGGCTACCTCAATTCCGATCATCAGGCCCATTCCGCGGGTCTTGCCAAAGCAGGGCAGGTCCAGTGCCTCGATCTGTTCGCGCAGATAGGCGCCCTTTTTCTTTACTTCCGCAAGGAATGCATCATCCAGCTGCTCCTGCACATAGAGGGCAGCGGCGGCGCAGATGGGGTTGGCTCCAAAAGTGGTGGCATGGGTGCCGGGGCCGAGAACATTGCGGCACTTCTCGTTGGCCATGATGCCGGCCATAGGGAGACCGCCCGCGATGCCCTTGGCGAAGGACACCACATCAGGGAGCAGGTCATACTGCTGGAAGCAGAAGAGGCTGCCGGTGCGGCCCACGCCGCTCTGAACTTCGTCCACCAGGAAGAGCCAGTCCCGCTCTTCGCAGATCTTCTTTACGGCCTGCACATACTCATAGTCCAGAGGCAGCACGCCGCCCTCGCCCTGCACCAGCTCCATCATAACGGCGCAGACATCGTCTCCGGCGGCAGCTTCCAGTGCCTCGAGGTCGTTGGCTGCGGCATAACGGAAGCCTTCAGTGAAGGGGAAAAAATACTGATGGAACACATCCTGACCGGTGGCCATCAGCGTGGTGATGGTGCGGCCGTGGAAGGAATTGCGCAGCGTGATGATGGTTGCGCGGCCCTTGCCATACTTATCGAAGCTGTACTTGCGGGCCAGCTTGATCATGCCCTCGTTGGCTTCACCGCCGCCGTTTGCGAAGAACACACAGCTCTCGCCGGTACGCTTGCACAGGATCTCGGCAAGCTTTGCGGAGGGCTCGGTATAGAAGAGGTTGGAAACATGGTTGAGCTTTCTGGCCTGCTGTGCCACGACCTCCGCCCAGCCCTCGTTGCCGTAGCCAAGGCAGGTGACGCCGATGCCGCTGGTAAAGTCGATATATTCCCTGCCCTCGCCATCATAGAGCTTAGCCCCCTTGCCATGATCGATGGCCACAGGGAAACGGCCATAGGTGGTCATGACATACTGATGGGTCAGATCCTTCATTTCGATGGAAGTCATAGGGTTTCCTCCTTTTTCAGCATAGTACCGATACCATGATCGGAGAGAAGTTCGATGAGGATGGAGTGGGGGATGCGGCCATCGATGACATGCACACGCTCCACGCCGCCATGGATGGCCTCCACGCAGCACTCCATTTTGGGGATCATACCGCCGGAGATCACGCCCTCTTCAATGAGCTTGGGCACATCATAGGTATGCACCTCATGGATGAGGGTGCTTTCATCCTTGGGATCCCGGAGGAGACCCCGGATATCGGTGAGAAGGATCAGCTTCTCGGCGTCCAGCGCGGCTGCCAGCTGCGCTGCCGCAGTGTCGGCATTGATATTATAGGCAGTGTCAGCGTCCATACCCTGTGCCACAGTGGAAACAACAGGGATATACCCTTCCCGGATGGCGCTTTCCACAGCAGAAGGATCCACACCGGTGATGCGGCCCACAAGGCCGTATTTTTCATCCAGCTGAACGGCCTGAAAGAGCTGACCATCCATGCCGCAAAGGCCGATGGCCTTGCCGCCGAGGCGGTTGAGCTGGGCCACCAGATTCTTGTTGACCTTGCCGCAGAGGATGGACTGCACCACCTCCATGGTGGTCTCATCGGTGTAGCGAAGACCATCTACAAAGTGGGTGGAGTGGTTGAGGCGCTTGAGCATGTCAGAGATCTCCGGCCCGCCGCCGTGGACTACCACCACCCGGATGCCAACGAGAGAGAGCAGGATGATATCGCTCATCACTGCCTTTCGCAGCTCTTCGGAGATCATGGCGTTGCCGCCGTATTTCACCACAATGGTCTTGCCGGTGAATTTTTGAATATAAGGCAGAGCCTCTACCAGGGTCTGGGCCTGCTGTGCATGAGAAGACATAGGGATGTCCTCCTTTCGTCCGATGGATCAGGTTCTGTAGTCGCCGTTGATGCGGATGTACTCATAGGTGATGTCGCAGCCCCAGCAGGTGCAGCTGCCCTCACCCTCACCCATGGTGATGTTGATCTCCACATCATGCTCGGTGAGGATCTTCTTTGCAAGGTCCTCGTCAAAATTCACGCCGCGGCCCTGCTCACATACCATGATGTCACCGGCAGCGCTGGTAAAGTGGACATCCACCTTGTCGGGGTCAAAGTCCTCGCCGGAGTAGCCCATAGCGCACAGTACGCGGCCCCAGTTGGCATCGGTGCCGAAAATGGCTGCCTTGGTCAGGGTGGAGCAGATAACGGACTTGCTGATGGTCTCAGCGGAGAGCTCACTCTTAGCGCCTTTGACGGTGCAGGTGATGAGGTGCTTGGCGCCCTCACCGTCGGAGGCCATCTCCCGGGCCAGCTGCACGCACAGAGCCTGCAGTGCCTTGAGGAAGGCATCGTAATCCTCGCCCTTTTCGGTGATGACGGGGTTGCCGGCCTTGCCGTTTGCCAGAACGATGCAGCTATCGTTGGTGGAAGTATCGCCGTCCACGCTGATGCGGTTGAAGCTCATGTTCACCGTTTCCAGCAGGGCGGTGCGGATCATTTCGGGAGAGATGGCGCAGTCGGTGGTGAGGAAGCAGAGCATGGTGCCCATGTTGGGGTGGATCATGCCGCTGCCCTTGGCAATGCCGCCCATGACGACCTTCTTGCCGCCCACCATGGTCTCCACAGCGATCTCCTTTTTCACGGTGTCGGTGGTCATAATAGCCTCGGCAGCCGCGGCGGAAGCAGCGGGAGAGGCTTCCAGCATGGCAGCAAGAGCGGGGATCCCCTCCTCGATCAGCTCCACATTGATGCGCTGGCCGATGACGCCGGTGGAGGAAACCAGAACATCCTCCACATCGCAGCCCACAGCCTTTGCGGCAGCAGCGCACATCCGTCTGGCGTTTTCCTCACCCTGGGGGGCGCAGGCGTTAGCGTTGCCGCTGTTGACAATAATGGCCTTGGCCTTACCGTTTTTCAGGTGCTCACGATCCACATGAATGGGAGCAGCCTTCACCGCGTTTCTGGTAAAGACAGCGGCGGCGGCGCACTCCACGTCAGAAACGATGAGAGCCACATCCTTCTTGGTGGTCTTGCGGGACTTGACGCCCATATGAATGCCGGCAGCCCGGAAACCCTGCGCCGCGCAAACGCCGCCTTCAATAAAGTTCAACATGTTTGTTTCCTCCTTGGGGATATTAAAGACTCAGACCTGCGGCTTCATCAAAGCCCAGGACGATATTCATGTTCTGCACCGCTGCGCCGGATGCCCCCTTGCCCAGATTATCAAAAAGGGCGGTGACGGTGGTCTGCTTCTCGTGACCACAGACAATAATACGCAGGGTATCCTTTCCGGCCAGGGTAGAGGCGTAGATCACGCTCTCATCACCGCCGAGGGGAGCAACGCTCACCATTTTACACGGCGCATAATGGGCGCTGAGAGCGGCGTGGACTGCCGCAGCGTCAAAGCCGGGGAGCAGGATGGTGGTAGCCATACCCTTATAGAAATCTCCCAGAATGGGGGAAAACACCGGGGGCTGCTCCAAACCGCACACCGCCTTCATCTCCGGCAGGTGCTTGTGGGTGAGGGTGGTGCCGTAGATGCGGTGGCTTTCATGGCGCACATCCCGGCTTTCATCCTCATACTCGGCGATGAGCTTTTTGCCACCGCCGGAGTAGCCGGTGAGGGAATAGGCCGTGAGGGGGAAATCAGCCGGGATCACCCCCGCCTTCACCAGAGGATATACGCAGGAAATGAAACCCGTTGCGTGGCAGCCGGGGTTGGCAATGCGCTTGGACGAAGCGATGGCCGCTCGCTGCTCCTGCCCCATTTCAGGGTATCCGTACACCCAGCCGGGGGCTACCCGGTGGGCTGTGGAAGCATCAATGATGCAGGTGGCAGGGTTCTCCACCAGCGTGACCGCCTCTTTTGCCGCCGCGTCCGGCAGGCACAGGAACACCACATCCGCCTCGTTCATCAGTTTCGCGCGTTCTACAGGGTCTTTGCGCTTATCTTCATCGATCAGCAGCAGCTGGATATCTTCACGGTCACCCAGGCGCTCATAAATCTGCAGACCTGTGGTGCCTTCCTTACCGTCAATATAAATTTTCGGTTTCATAGGGAAACCTCCTTTTCTTCAGGGCCGCGCCCCGTTGGTCACACGCTGTGGGCTTCCACAAAGGCCTCAATAGCCTCGATCTGCCGTGTGGTCTCTGCCACGGCGCTGGCGCCGTAGCTCGCGCGCAGGAGCATGCAGTTTTCCAGCTTCAGCGCTTCGTAAACATCCTCTTCAAAGAGGTCGGAGGCTGTCTTCAGCTCTTCCAGGGTCAGCTCCTCCAGCATCTTGCCATGGGCAGTACACAAAGCCACCAGCCGCCCGGTAACGGTATAGGCATCCCGGAAGGGCATACCCTTCTTGGTGAGATAGTCGGCGCAGTCGGTGGCGTTGATAAAGCCCTTGCCTGCGGCCTTTCTCATATTCTCCGGCAGGACACGCATGGTGTCGATCATGGCGGCGAAGACGGGGATGCAAACCTCCACGGTGTCAATGGCATCGAAAACAGGCTCCTTATCCTCCTGCATGTCCTTGTTGTATGCAAGGGGGATACCCTTCATCACAGTGAGGAGACTCATGAGATCGCCGTAGACACGGCCGGTCTTGCCCCGCACCAGCTCGGCAACATCGGCATTCTTCTTCTGGGGCATGATGGAGGAACCGGTGGCGTAGGCGTCATCCAGCTCCACAAACTTGAACTCCCAGCTGCACCAGAGGATCACTTCCTCGGCGAAGCGGCTCAGGTGCATCATGAGGATGGAAAGGTCGCTGAGGAGCTCCAGCGCATAGTCCCGGTCGGACACGCCGTCCAGAGAGTTCATCATGGGAGCGTCAAAGCCAAGAGTCTTGGCGGTCATCCAACGGTCGATGGGATACGTCGTGCCGGCGAGGGCACCGCTCCCAAGGGGGCACTCGTTCAGGCGCTTCGCGCAGTCCTCCAGACGGGTGATGTCCCGGCGGAACATGGAAGCGTAGGCCAGCAGATGCTGGGCAAAGGAGATGGGCTGTGCCCGCTGGAGGTGCGTATAGCCGGGCATGACCGCCATCTGGTGCTGCCGTGCCTGACGGCACAGAACCTCTTCCAGCTCCAGCAGTGCGTCAATAATGACAGGGATCTCCTTGCGGACATACATCCGGAAGTCCACCGCCACCTGATCGTTGCGGGAGCGGGCGGTATGCAGCCGCTTTCCGGCATCGCCGATACGCTGGGTGAGAATGCTCTCCACATTCATGTGGATATCCTCGTTGTCGGTGGTGAATTCCACCTTTCCTGCCTCGATATCCGCCAGGATCTCCTTGAGTCCCGCGGTGATGGCTGCCACATCCTCCATGGAGATGATGCCCTGCGCCCCCAGCATAGCGGCGTGGGCAAGGCTGCCCTCAATATCCTCCCGGTATAGGCGCTGGTCAAAGGAGATGGATGCGTTGATCTCGTCAACAAGGGCGTCGGTATCCTTGCCGAAGCGTCCGGACCAAAGTTTCATAGGGGATTATCCTTTCATTGCCGATGCGGGGCGAAGAAAAATTTCTCCGTCCCGCAGTCGCATTTGTTCATTTTTCGTGGGGATTTACAGCTTGCCCTGCTCTCTCAGAGCCAGCACGGTGTCGGGCAGGCCCCAGAGGTTGATAAAACCGGTGGCGTTGGTCTGGTCATAGCTGCTCTCCTCGAAGGTGACCAGCTCCTCAGAATAGAGAGACTCGGGAGAAGAGATGGAAGCGGTGATCATGTTGCCCTTGTAGAGCTTGAGCTTCACCGTGCCGGTGACATGCTCCTGGGTCTTATCGGCAAAGGCGCTGAGTGCCTCGCGGACGGGGGTGAACCACTTGCCGTTGTAGATGAGGTCGGCAAAGTCCACAGCCAGCTTGGTCTTGAGGTGGGCAGTATCCTTGTCGAGGGTGATCATCTCAAGGCACTGGTGGGCCTTGTAGAGGATGGTGCCGCCGGGAGTCTCATAAACACCGCGGTCCTTCATGCCAACAAGGCGGTTTTCCACGATATCGAGAAGGCCGATGCCGTTGGCGCCGCCCAGCTCGTTGAGCTTGCGGATGATATCGCTGCCTTTCATCTTCACGCCGTCCACGGCCACGGGAATACCCTTTTCAAAGTCAATGGTGACATAGGTGGGCACATCGGGAGCCTGCAAGGGAGAAACGCCCATCTCCAGGAAGCCGGGCTTCTCATACTGGGGCTCGTTGGTGGGATCCTCCAGATCCAGACCCTCGTGGCTCAGGTGCCAGAGGTTCTTATCCTTGGAGTAGTTGGTCTCACGGTTGATCTTGAGAGGCACATTGTGGGCCTCGGCATAGTCGATCTCCTCGTCACGGCCCTTGATGTCCCACTCACGCCAGGGGGCGATGATGGTCATATCGGGAGCGAAACGCTTGATAGCCAGTTCGAAACGAACCTGATCGTTGCCCTTGCCGGTGCAGCCGTGGGCGATGGCGTCAGCGCCTTCCTTCTTGGCGATCTCCACCAGTGCCTTGCCAATGATGGGGCGGGCAAAGGCGGTGCCCAGCAGATACTGCTCATAGCTGGCGCCCATCTTCAGGGAGGGCCAGATCACCTCTTCCACCATCTCGTCGGTGAGGTCTGCGATGTAGAGCTTGGAAGCGCCGGTCTTGAGAGCCTTCTCCTCCAGCCCCTCCAGCTCGTCATTCTGGCCCACATCGCCGGCAACAGCGATGATCTCAGGGTTATTGTAGTTTTCCTTCAGCCAAGGGATGATGATAGACGTATCCAGACCGCCGGAATAGGCCAGCACGATCTTCTTGATGTCTTCTTTATTCTTTTTCATAAGAGTTTCCTCCATTGCTTGTTTGTTTTGATGGGTAAATGATACACCAAGTCTGCATAAATATTCAACCGTCATCTTATACAACTTTTTCCTGTTTTTTTGGTATAATATGGTTTGTTTTCCATAGTTTACCGTTTTCGTTGGAAATCTGACGAAAAAAATTTACCGGTCCCCCCGAGGGAAACCGGCAAATAGGTATGACTTTACTACAAAAAAGTTCTATACAGAAATGATTGAATATTCATCTAACTCTGATATTTTATGCATCCCAGAGGCCGCCTGCATACCGCTGCTCCAACGCTGCGAGCCTTTGGCGGAGCCGCAGCTTTCCAAAGGCCCACGCGCGCACACTGTCCAGCGCGGTGCAGAGGGCATAGATCCCAAGGGCGGTGGCGAGCACTGCGGCAGCAAGCTTCAGCGTACCGTAAGAACCAAAGGCCGTGAGACGGTTTGTCATAAAATGGAGCCACACCAGAGGATGCACATGGATCAGATACACGCTGAAGGCCAGCGGCGAAAGCTTTTGGATGGGCTTCTCCCCCCAGCGGGGAACCGGCAGCTTCGTAAAGAAGGCCAGCAGACTTACCGCCGCAAGAAGAATTGTGGGGGAGGTGTAGCTCACCAGAATACCGGCAGAGCGGTAGCCACCGCCAAAATTTGTCCAGCCCCATTCCACCGCCAGCTTTTCTCCCCACGTCACCAGCACGCAGGCAAGATACACTGCCAGAGCTTTTTTGCAGCTCACACCGTCAAAAAGGCCGTATTTTCGGATATAGGCGCCGAGGATATACAGCAGCGCCAGCCACAGCGGGCTGTATCCATCCACTGTAAAGAACAGGTCGCCGGGGAAGATGGGCAATACCTGAGTTTGAAACACTGTGGGTACCACAGAAAAAATCATCACAATGCTGATGACTATGGCACGCATCTGCCGCCGGGGCATGTTGTTCACCAGAAAATTAAAGGCAGGGATGAAGAAAAACATGCAGAAATAGGCGGTAAAATACCAGTAGTGGTTGGTGGTTGCAGGAAAAAGCGCCCGCAGCAGCGTCCACTCCCCCACCGTGCCGGGAAATTTCACCAAAAAGAACAGGGGAATGAGAATGGTATACCACGCTGCCTGACACCAGATCAGCGCGAGATTTGCATAGCGAAAGCGGCTGAACACCCCCACATAGCCGGAGATCAGCGCATAGCAGTTCACCGCGCAGAAGGCCGCCGTTTCCAGCAGCCACGCCGTCATATAGTCAAGAGAGAGGGGCATGGCAGAGGCAAGGACCCCCTGCTGCCCCAAGACATGGAGCACCACCACGCCCAGCATGGATGCCATGCGCAAAAGATCCAGCCCCAGATTTCGTTTTGTTGCAACTTCCATTTTTACACCATCTTTTCCGGCCGCACCGTTTCGTCAAATTCCTCTGCCGTCAAAAGTCCAAGGCTCAGCACCGCTTCTTTCAGCGTAGTGCCATCCTGCAGGGCCTTTTTAGCGCACTTTGCAGCGGCCTCATAGCCGATCTTCGGCGTGAGACAGGTCACCAGCATCAGGGAATTGCTGAGGTTTTCCGCCATTTTTTCTTCATTGGGCACGATGCCCTCCACGCAGTTTGTGCGGAAGGACTCCATGGCGTCTGCCAGCAATCGGCAGGAGAGCTGGAAATTATAGGCGGAAACGGGCAGAAACACATTCAGCTGGAAATTGCCCTGACTTGCCGCAAAGCCGATGGCGGCGTCATTGCCCATGACCTGCACCGCCACCATGGTCACCGCCTCACACTGGGTGGGATTCACCTTTCCGGGCATGATGGAGCTGCCCGGCTCATTTTCCGGGATATACAGTTCCCCCATGCCGCAGCGGGGGCCGCTGGCCTCAAAGCGGATGTCGTTGGCGATCTTCATCAGGTTTGCCGCAAGGGCTTTCAGCGCACCATGGGCGAAAACCAGAGCGTCCTTGGAGGTGAGGGCGTGGAATTTGTTCCTGTCGGGCCGGAAATCCACGCCGGTAAGGGCCCGCAGATGGCCGCAGACCATTTCATCATAGCCCTCGGGTGCATTGAGGCCGGTTCCTACCGCCGTGCCGCCGATGGCAAGGCACTTGAGCTCCTCCAGCGCAGTGCGAAGCATCCGGCAGGGAGCGGCAACGAGCTCCCGCCAGCCAGAGACCTCCTGCGCAAAGCGGAGGGGGGTGGCGTCCTGCAAATGGGTGCGGCCGATGCGGATGAGATGGGGGTACTTTTCCTCCAGCGCTGCAAAGGAAGCCTCCAGCCGCTCGGCAGCCGGCAGCACCTCATTCACAACGCTCAGCGCCGCCGCGATATGCAATGCGGAGGGAAAGGTATCGTTGGAGGACTGGGAGGCATTCACATGGTCGTTGGGGTGGAGCTTCACGCCACGCTCGCCGGCCAGATGGGCGATGACCTCATTGACATTCATATTGGTCTGGGTGCCGGAGCCGGTCTGCCACACCACCAGAGGAAACTCATCGTCCCACTTCCCTGCCCGGATCTCGGTGCAGACGGCGGAAATGGCGCGCACCTGCTCCTGCGTGAGCTTTCCTACCTCAGCATTGGCAAGGGCGCAGGCCTCCTTGAGATAAGCAAAGGCGGTGATGATCTCTTTGGGCTGGCGCTGGCCGCCGATGCGGAAATTCTCTTTGCTGCGCTGGGTCTGAGCGCCCCACTTCCGCTCTTCGGGAACGGCGATCTCGCCCATGGTGTCATGCTCGATGCGGTAATTCATCTCATTTCCTCCCTCATCCGGCGCTGCGCGCCACCTTCCCCCGGGGGGAAGGTATTTTTGTAATATTATACCACCCGCAGACAGAGATGCAACTAAAAATCCCCCCGGGCACGAAGCCCGGGGGGATCATTCGGCTATTTAAGCGTTTTCAGCTTTTCTGTGTGAGAAATTACTCAGCGTCAGCGGGGAAAGCCATGACAGCGCCCTTGTACTGGAAGATCTCAACAGCGTCGCCCTCGGAGTCGAGGATAACGACAACGTTCACGCCCTTCTTCAGGGTGCCAGCAGAGATCTTGTCAGCATCCTTGTTCAGCTGATAGACGGCGCAATCCTCGGCCATCTCCAGATCCTCATCACCGATCTCGAAGTACTCGCCGTCAACGAAGGTGACCTCGCCGACAACGATGTCCTCAGAATCAGCAGACAGAGCCTTGACGGTGGCGATATCGTCCTCGTCGACCTCGATCTCGTACAGGTAGCTGGTGACCAGCTCGTCAGCCTTCTCGGCAACGATGTAGGTCTCCTTCTCGCCAGCGACATAGAAGGTAGCCTCGGTGCCGTCAGCGGTCTCCTCGCCCAGCTCGACGAACATAGCGACGTCGATGGTCTCAGCGTCCTTCTCGTACTCCTTGGCATAGTTGTAGACAGCAACAACGGTCTTGCCGTCCAGGATGACCAGAGCGTTGGCCAGGGTCATCTCGGGCATATCCTCGCGGCCGGTGTAGGTCTCATAGACGCCGTCCTTGTCCAGCAGGACCAGCTCGGTGTCAGCGTTGGCGCGCAGGCCGTTGGCCCAAGAACGGGCGTCGGAAACCTTCAGCTCGCCGAAGTCCTCCTCGGTCAGGCAGATCATGCCATCGTGCTCCTCGAAGGAGTACCAAGCGTTGGTCTTAACCTTATCCTCGAAGTCCTCAACGTCAACTTCCTTGCCGTTGAACTCGAAGACGAACTCCTCGTCGTCGTTCTCGAAGACGCAGTAGTCAACAACCTCGGTCTCACCGTCAACGTACATGACCTTGATCTTGGCGGCGGGATCCTCAGCCTCCTTGAACAGGCTGCCCTCGGCACCCTCGTCCAGCTCAGCCTTCAGAACGTAGACATACTCCTTATCCTCGTCCTCGTCGTCCTTCTCAACCTTGCCCTCGACAGCGTCGAAGATGATGCCGTTGGCATCCAGATAGAAGGTGTAGTCCTTGTCGAAGTCGAACTTCAGCTCGGTGAAGTACTTCTCGCCGTCAACCTTGATGTAGCCGGCCTTCTTGGACTCGACCTCGCCCTCAACGGTCTCGATCTCGTCGAAAGCAACAGCCTTGCCGTCCTCGTTGATGGTCAGCAGGACAACGTCGTCCTCCTCGAACTCACCGATGGCCTTGTAGGTCTTGCAATACTTGCAGTTCTTGTCGTCGCACTTCTCGAAGGCGTCAACATAGGTGTACTCGTCCAGATCCTCGAACTCGTAGATGGCAGAGATGCCGACCTCGTACTCGTGATCCTCTTCGTCGATGTCGTCGTCAACAGAGACGATGACGTCCTTAGCGTAGGTGTAGGTGATGTAATCCTCAACCTCGTCATCCTTGTCCAGCCACAGCTCGACAACGGTGCCGATGGCGATCTCAGCCTTCAGGGTGGTGCCGGCCTCGATCTCGTCCTCGAGATCGTAGTCCTCGACCAGCTGCTCCAGAGCAGTGGCGTCTTCCTTGGCCTTGTAGGTCTCGGTAGCGAACAGGACATAGTCAGCAGCCTCGTAGACAACAGCGGTGTCGTCGTCGCCGTCGGTCCAGTAGAAGCCCTCGCGACCGAAGTCGTCGTCCTTGGCCTTCTTCTCCAGATCGTAGGTGTCAACGATCAGGGTGTCGCCGGTGGGCTCATACTTGCCAGCGCCGCTGGTCTCGATAACGACCTCGCCGACAGTGATGGTCATGCCATCGTTGCCCTCGGGATAATGGACCTCGTCAGCCTTCATAGCGTTGAAAGCGTACAGAGCAGCCTCCTCACGGGTAACGGGGTTGTTGCCAACGAACTTGTCGTTGCCCTTGGTCAGCTCGACCTTCTTGTTCAGCTTGGTGACGCCCAGGCTGTAGTTAGCGCCGGTCAGGCCCTCAGCAACAGCGTCGTAACCCAGAGCGCAGAACAGCATCTTCAGGAACTGGAAGCCAGTCAGCTGAGCGTTGGGAGCGAAGGTGCCGTCGCCCATGCCAGCGATGATGCCGGACTGAACGCCCTCGGCAACATAGCCGGCGGCCCAGTTGTTGGCAGCAACGTCAGCGAAGGGAGCTGCGGTAGCAGTCAGCTCAGCGGCGACGTCGGGGGTCAGGGTCAGGGAAGTGATGATCTTGGCAGCCTCAGCACGGGTGAGAACCTTGTTGGGCTGGAAGGTGCCGTCGGGATAGCCCTCGATAACACCGATCAGGTTCAGAACTTCAACGGCCTCAACATACTGGATGTCCTCAGCGTCGTCGAAGTCCTTGGCGCCAGCGCTGACGGTGACCAGGGACATGGTCATAACCAGAGCCAGAACCAGAGAAAGGAACTTCTTCATAGGATGTTTGCCTCCTTATAAATTTTCGCGATCCGATGATTTGGATGGGGCATCACCCGCTCCAGAATTTATGTCGGGGCTAGCCGATTCCCACATCAAGCCTGGAATTGGCTCTGCCTTCCCCGCAGCATCGTTCGCAAGCATAATCTACCAAATCCGGAAATGTTTGTCCAGTGGTTTGACCCACTTGTAATTTGTTTGAGAAACAGCGTGCAGCTCCGCTTTCTTTTGGTTTTATTTAGTGACATTACTATTTGCAAGAAGATACCGCTGCTCCTCCAGGCGGAGCGTTCCCTGCTCCACCATGCGCCGGAGCACAGGCCGGCACTGGGCGGGCGCGATGCGCAAAAGCCTTGCAATGTCCTGACGGTAGGCAAAGCCTTCTTTTTTAATATAGGAAAGGACGGTGCTCTCCTGTTCTTGCGGAGGCACCACCACTCCGGAGCGGTAGTATTTGAAGCCCACCCGGGTGAGCCTTCCCTGCTGCATCAGCCGCCGCAGCCGGCGGCTGAGGGCGGTGTCGGAAATGGAAAGGCTTTCCTGCGCCTCCCGGGCCGTTACGCCCCCCTCCCCGGCAAGAGTGAGGATCCGTCCATCCAGATCGTCCGCCTGACGGAGCTGCCGCAGCCCCCGCAGCGTCAGGTCGTCCAATCCCTGGCGCACAAAGGCCTCCCGCACCATGCGGGAAAGTCTTGCCCGGTCATAAGGGCGGCCTGTGCGGGTGGAGAGCACCCAGCCTTCCTCCTGCCGCAGGCTCTCCAGCAGCTTTGCCGTTTTTCGATCCAACGAAACACTGCCCCGGGGCAGGCACAGCTCGCCCTCCGATACCTGTTCCCAGCGAAGAGCAAGGATCTCCTCCAGCCCCAGTTCCTGCCGCCATGCAAGGGCAATGGCGATACCGGCAGGAGTGGCCCCCTCCTTTTCCAGAAGGCGATCCACCGCAGCCGCCTTTGCCCGGGGCTCCCCCGCAGCCCGGGTGGACCCGCCTCCCAGAGCCCGCACTGCCGCAGCGCTCATGCCAAGGCTGCGGGAAACTTGCTGCCAGTCCTCCCCTGCAGCAAGGCGGCGCACCGCGCAGTCATTGCGCAGATCCGTAAGGCGCACATCCCCAAGCCCGCCTTCCGATAGGGCGGCGCGCGCCAGGTGAGAGATGGTCTGAGCATCCATGGCCTGCCCCGTCTTGCGGGAAAGGAGAACGGGCTCCTCCGCCCCGCCCGCCAGCGGCGAGAGGAACAGTGCCAGCTCCATGGGAATGACAGCACTTCTGTCCGGCAGGCGAAGCTTCCATTCCATCAGGTCTACCTGTCCCCAAAGAAGACTTTGGATCTCCTGCCGCCGCAGGCCCGCCTGCCAGGCAAGGCGCAAAATGACCCCCGCGGCACTTTCGCCGCAGCGGTGCAGCACAGCATGCATGGCAGCTTCCTCCACAATGGGCATAGACGTTCCTCCATATCACTTTTTTATATAAAATAACACATTTTTTACACTTTCGCAAGGCGCAGAATATCCTTGCATCCCGCCCGGTCTTAATTTATAATGTAAAGTTGCAATGAAATATTTTACTTGTGAGGTATCTCCATGATGATCAACAACAACGAAATGTTCCTGCTGAAGCTGGGCGAGGTAGTGCTCAAGGGCCTGAACCGCCGCTCCTTCGAGGACCGCCTTCTCTCCAACACCCGCCGCCGCATGAAGAGCTGCGGCAACTTCAACATTTATATGCGCCAGTCCACCATCTATGTGGAGCCCAAGGATGAGGACTGCGATCTCGAGGCCGCTTACGAAGCCTGCCAGCAGATCTTCGGCGTGGTGGCAGTGGCCCGGGCCCTGCCCTGCGAAAAGAATGTGGAGGCCATCGTGGAAACTGCCAAGGAATATCTGGCGGACGCTTTTGCCCAGGCCCGCACCTTCAAGGTGGAGAGCAAGCGGGCGGACAAGCACTTCTATCTCAACTCCATCCAGATCTCTCAGGCTGTGGGCGGCGAGCTGGCGGAGGCCTTCCCCCATGTGAGCGTGGACGTTCATAAGCCCGACCTCACCGTTTACGTGGAGATCCGGGAGAAGTTCGCCTATGTCCATGCCCCCTCCGTGCCCGGTGCGGGAGGACTCCCCATCGGTACCGGCGGTCACGCGGTGAGCCTGCTCTCCGGCGGACTGGACTCCCCCGTTTCCAGCTGGATGATCGCCCGCCGGGGCGTGGAGCTGGAGATGGTGCACTTCGTTTCTCCCCCCTACACCTCCCAGCAGGCACAGGACAAGGTCATTGAGCTGGCCCGCCTCCTCACCGCCAGCTGCGGCCGCATGATCGTCCACATCATCCCCTTCACTGAGATCCAGGAAGAGATCCGCAAAAACTGCCCCGAGGAGTTCTTCACCCTCATCATGCGCCGCTTTATGATGCGCATTGCCGAGGCTGTGGCCAAAAAGGCAGGCGCCAATGCTCTGGTCACCGGCGAGAGTCTTGGTCAGGTGGCAAGCCAGACCATGCTGTCCCTGGGCGTCACTGAGGCTGTGACCACCATACCTGTCCTTCGTCCCCTCATCGGCATGGACAAGGTGGAGATCATTCGCCTTGCCCGCCGCATCGGCACCTATGAGACCTCCATCCTCCCCTACGAGGATTGCTGCACCGTCTTCACCCCCCGTCACCCCTGCACCCGTCCCGTGCTGGCTGACATCGAGGCCGCCGAGGCTGTGCTGGATGTGGAGAGCCTTGTGGCCAAGGCTCTGGAGGGGGAGACCTGGGTTCGGGTGAAGCCCTGATGACCGCCGAGATCATCGCCGTGGGCACGGAGCTGCTCACCGGCGCTGTCACCAACACTAATGCCCGGGAGATCTCCGAGGCCCTGCACGCCATCGGCATCACCGTGGGCTATCACACCACCGTGGGGGATGATCCCCGTGCCCTGCGCTCCGCCCTCGCCGCCGCACGGGAGCGGGCAGAGATCCTCATCACCACCGGCGGCCTTGGCCCCACCTATGACGATGTGACCAAGGACATCCTCTGCGATGTTTTTGAGCAAAAACTGGAGTTTCACGAAGAGGTGGCGGAAAAGATCCGCGCCTTTTACGAAACCTCCCTCCACACCCCTATGCCGGAAAATAATCTGCGCCTCGCATGGCTCCCCGTGGGCTGCGCTGTGTTTGACAATCCCGTGGGCACCGCGGCAGGCTGCGCCTTTGAAGAGGGCGGCGTGCATATAGTGATGCTGCCCGGCCCGCCTTACGAGATGCGCACCATGCTCCACGCTCATGCAATTCCCTACCTGCGGGGGCTTTCCCATGAAGTCACCCTCTCCCATGATCTGATGACCTTCGGCATCCGGGAATCCCGAATCGACGAGCTGCTCCATGACCGCATGGCTTCCATGACCAACCCAACCCTTGCCCCCTATGCAAAGCCCTCGGAGGTCTGCGTGCGCTCCACTGCCCATGCTGCCTCTGCCCAAGAGGCCGAGGCGCTGCTCCGCCCTGTTCTGGAGGAAGTACGGCGCATCCTTGGCGATTTCGTTTACGGAATGGACGTTGCCTCTCTGCCGGAAGCGTGCTTCCATCTGCTGAAGGAGCAGGGGCTGACCTTTGCCACCGCCGAAAGCTGCACCGGCGGCATGATCGCCCAGAAGATCACCGCCTTTCCCGGCTCTTCCGCCGTATACCGCGGCGGCGTTGTGAGCTACTGGTCAGAGGTGAAGCGGGACGCACTGGACGTTCCGTGGGAGATCATAGAGAAATTCGGCGCTGTGTCCGATCCCTGTGCCCGGGCCATGGCAGAGGGTGCAAGACGGCTGACCGGCGCTGATCTTGCCGTATCCGTCACCGGCGTTGCGGGGCCGGACAGCGACGAGCGGGGCAATCCCGTGGGTCTGGTGTATATCGCCCTTGCCGCAAAGGAAGGGACCTGGTGCCGCAAAACGGAAAACGGAAACCGCCGCCGGGATCTGATCCGGGAGGTTTCCGTCAATCACGCATATGATATGATCCGCCGGTATCTCACCGACCTTCCCATCGAATAAGCTTTCCGGACGGCTGCCGCCGTCCGGATTTTTCATCCCAGCGCCACATCCATGGCCATCATCAGTAAAAAGCCCGCTATGTATCCCCATGTGCCGCCCGGCTGTGGGCCTGAGGGATCAGCTCCTCCGCCACCACATAGAGCATAGCGCCTGCCGCAAAGCTCAAAAGCCACGGCATTATCGGCGTTGCCGCAGCGGCAAAAAGCACCACCGCCACGCCGAAGAGCGGCTCCACGATACCAGAAAGCATCCCGGTGACAAAGGCGCTCTTTCGGCCCCTCTCCACCAGAGGCAGCGCCACCGCCGCGCCCTCCGGAAAATTCTGCAGTCCCACTCCCAGAGCAAGGGCTGCGGCGCCGCCGACCCCTTCTCCCTGAGCCGCCAGAGCGCAGGCAAGGCCCACTGCCATTCCCTCCGGGATGTTATGGAGGGTAATGGCGGCGATCATCAATGTTCCGCCGCTGCGCTGCCTTGACCGCAGCCATTCCTCCAGCAGGGCCAGAAATCCCGCCCCCACCGCCAGCCCTGCCGCCGCAGGGATCCACCCCGGCAGCCCCAGAGCTTCCGCCCGGTCAATGGATGGCAATAGCAGGCTCCACACCGAAGCTGCCGTCATCACTCCCGCCGCAAAACCCAGCAGCGGCCGCTGCCACCGCCCCTGTCCGCCGCTTTGGAAGCAAAACACCGTGCCCGCTCCCAAAGTGGTCATCATAAAAGTAAAAAGGGTGCCAAGGGCTGCCCAAACCAGCGCTCTTCCCATCACCATCCGCCTTTCTTTCAGCTGCTGTCTATCCAGTATAGGCGGCAACGGCTTTTCCGGTGCAGAATGCTCCTTGCCACAGGGGAAAATTTCTGATATAACAGAAGCATAAATTCAAAAAAGCGAGGAAATTTTTATGTCTTTGCGTATTTTACGAGGCACAATCGTTTCCGCCCCCGCTCTCGGTGAGCTGGACGCGCTGGAAGACGGTTTTCTTGTGGCAGAGGATGGCGTGATCCAGGGCGTTTATGAAACCCTGCCTCCCCAGTATGCCGCCGCAGAGGTGGAGGACTGGAGCGGGCATCTGATCCTGCAGTCCTTCTCCGATATGCACCTCCACGCCCCCCAGTATCCCATGCTGGGCATGGGGCTGGATATGCCTTTGATGGACTGGCTGGTGGCCTATCCCTTCCCTCTGGAAGCCAAATATACCGACACCGACTTTGCCCGCAGAGTCTATTCCAAGCTGGCAAAGGATCTGGTGGAGCGGGGCACCACCCGTGTGTGCATTTTCTCCTCCCTCCATCGGGAGTCTACTCTGGTTTTGATGGAGGAGCTGGAAAAGGCCGGCATCATCGGCTATGCCGGCAAGGTGAATATGGACCGCAGCATGGTGGATTACCTCAGCGAGACCACGGAGGAATCCAAGCGGGAGACACTGCAGTGGCTGGAGGATTCCAAACGCTTTACCAACATCCGCCCCATGATCACCCCCCGCTTCACCCCCTCCTGCACTGATGAGCTGATGTACTTCCTGGGGGATCTGGTGAAGAAATACGACCTCCCTGTGCAGTCTCACCTGTCGGAAAACGATGCGGAGATCGAAACCGTTCTCGCCCTCTGCCCTGACTGTGAGCATTATTGGGAGTCCTACGCTAAGCGAGGTCTCTGGACGGACCGCACCCTCATGGCCCACTGTGTCTGGTCTAACGAGCAGGAACGCCGCGCCATGAAGGACCACGGCGTCACAGTGGTCCACTGCGGCGATTCCAACTGGGACCTTTGCTCCGGCACTGCCCCTGTGCGGGATATGCTGAACGAGGGCGTGAAGGTGTGCCTTGGCAGCGACTGTGCCGGCGGCGACAACATTGATATGTTCCACTCTGTGGTGGCTGCCATCCGCGCCTCCAAAGTGCGCCATTTGATGGACAACAAGCAGACCGCCTTCCTCACCGTGGCAGAAGCATGGTATCTGGCCGTCTCCGCCCCCAACGAGTTCTTTGGGGAAAAGCCGGGCTTTGCTCCCGGCAACCGCCTGGGCGCCATGATCCTTGCAGACGATGAGGAGCTTGCCCCTTATCCGCTGGACGCCAAAAAACGTCTGGAGCGGGCCGTCTACCGCCGCCAGAAAAACTGCATCCGCGCCGTATACAGCGGCGAAAAGAAGATCTTTGCCGCCGAATAAGCAAAAAAAGAAGAGCCGGTTCGGCCAATGTCATTAAGTTGAACTGAAACACAGCCGCTAAGGAGTAAGAAATGACCATTCTGTGCCTTAACGGCTGTGTCATTTTGGGGTGCATTATTTAGCTAACTTCAATTTTCCTGATTCCTTTTGAATTTGCGCAGTGTGAATAACCGGTTCCCTTACCGCACTTTACATAATTCTAAAGTTAGTATATCCCTTAGCTAAACACTGGGGCAAACTATTACAGGGTGCTGTTTCGTACGCCGAATGCCTTGCACTCTGAAAGTAAAAGGTTTCGTAGGATTTGTCTACCGTGTAGCCGCATAACAAAAAAGAGAGGGGCGGGGGGAGCAACCTCCGCCCCTCAACGCATTTATTTTTTCACCCCCCTGTTTTTTGGCAGATAAAACGCGCGTTTTCAGAAAAATAAATGCCGCCTTATCTTAACAGGCCGAAAAAATCACCATGACAGTAACTGTCTTGTGACAAATCGCAACAAGCATTGGAAAAACAATAGAAATTGGCCTGTTTCTAAACCGACAACAATAGTAAATGCTATCTTCAAAAAATCAACCTGTCTTGTTTATGTTGAAAAAATGACCGAGATGAATCATTGACAGGTGGGCGTTTTATGCGAAAAATCCGTTCTAAATCGGTGTTAAGTTAAGAATAGAAACGGTATATCAACAAGTCTGTGGCATGTATCAAAAATCGGTGGCAAACACGCAAACGACTGAGATATTTCGAAAATCAACTAGTCGATGTTACGAGTAAAAAAATCAGATAGAATCTAAACATTCATGACAGAGCTTTGCGATGCGATGTATGAGGAACTTCCCGCACCAAAGAAAAAGAAGTAAAGCGACTTAATTCAATACGGCTCCACGCACTTTTAACGATAAACATTAAAAATATATTGACAAACATTAAATCAAAGGCTACACTTATACCAACAAATCAATCTGGAGGTATGAGTGATGAAAGGTGTTAACAAGTTCGGCATAGTCATTACTAAAGTTTTGGAGATTTTCCATTGGGTTGGTGTTGCACTCATGGCAGCGGCTACTGTTTGCTCTGTTGCTGCGCCGAACTGGGTAAAGTACTTTGTGGGTTTTGATGCGAAAGATTGTTGTGGCGCAAATCTTGAGGTATACGGATTTGAGGTTAATGCTCCTGTCGTCAACGGAAATGCAGATATGACTTGTTTCATGCTTTTTGGAATTGGAGCAATCATCATTCTGTCGGTTATGGCGATGGTGTTTCGCAATTTGCATCTGATTCTCAAGAAATCTCAAAATGCAACTCCCTTCCAAACGGATAATATCCGCATGATGCGGGAAATCGGTATTTTTGCGATTGCCGTTCCTGTAATTGGTCTTATTATGAGCACCATTGTTCGTCTGGTAACTGGTGTGGAAACAGCAGAAATCAGTATTGATACAGCAGGTATCTTCATGGGGATCATCGTTCTGTGTCTTACACAGTTCTTTGTTCACGGCGCTGAACTTGAAAAAGATGTAGATGGATTGCTGTGAGGAAGTTGCTATGGGCAAAATAGTTCTCCGCTTGGATAGAATGATGGTGGAGCGTAAAATCTCCTTGAACGAACTGGCCGAGCGAGTTGGCATTTCCAATGTTAATCTTTCTAAAATCAAAAATAACAAAGTAACTGCCATTCGTTTTTCCACACTTGCAGCAATTTGCGAAGTACTCGAATGTGATGCAGGAGATATTCTGGAATATCAAAAAGACTAATCAATTGGTATTTGCCGTGCCATTGAAAATGCTTTAAAAATGAAAAAATACACTTCCTTCTTTGCTGGTAAATTTGAAAAACAAAAAATGCTCACCTCGAAATTCGGGGTGAGCATTTTTTCACGGACAAGGATCAACTTAACTTAATGACATTGGCCGGTTCGGCTCTTCTTTTTTTGCTTAAAATCCAACGATCAGTCCCTGATCCATGGCGTAGAAACTGCAAAGGCCCCGTGTGGGGATCAGCTCCACGCTCTTTACCGGCAGCTCCTTCAAAATCAGCTCCCGCAGCCGCTGCGCGCCGTCAGGATTGTTGCAGTGGGCAATGATGACCTCCGCTCCGGAGGGATCCTTTGCCTCCCTCATGAGCTTCACCATGCGCTCAAAGGTCTTTTTCTCGCCTCTGGCCTTGTCCCGCACCCGGATCACGCCCTCGGGGGCTGCATCCGCGATGACATGGATGCCCAGCGACTGCAGCAATGTTCCCACAAGGGGCTTCATGCGTCCGTTTTTCACCAGATTATCAAAATTCTCCAGCGTAAACACCGTTTCCAAAGACTGCTGATAGTCATACAAGGTCTTTTCAAGCTCCTCAAAATCCCGCTCGGGATCCTCTTCGATCAGCGCCTTGGCCTTGCGCAGGATCAAAACCTCCTCGCCGGCGGTGGCAAAGGAGTCGATAATGGCGATCTTCTTCTCCGGAAACTCCTCCAGCACCATCTCCCGCCCAAGGCAGGCGGCATTATAGGTTCCGGAAAGATTCTGGGAAATGGTGGTGCAGATGGTGCGGTCCGCCTTGCGAAACACCTCCGCAAAGGCCTCCGGTGAGGGGCAGGCCGTGCCGCTGGGTCCCTTTTCCGCAGCCATCGCCTGCAAAAGAACAGAGATATCCAGCTCTGCAGTGTCCCAGAATTCCTTCTCGCCCACCCGCAAACACAGAGGCACCACCTCAAAATCAGCCACAGGGCTTGTCAGCTGCCCGGTGATCAGGTCGCTGGAGCTGTCACTTACCAATTTCCATGTCATGTCAGATACCCCTCAATATGGTTTCGAAAACTATATTTATAAGATAAGGATATCCCTGTTATACCAATTTGTCAACAAAAATTTACGGATTCTGAACATCCTCTCCTTTTTGCAAGGTCTCCTCTCCTGTCCGTTGACATCCGTCTCTTATTGTGCTACCATAAAACTGTTTTTTTGAAAACTGTTTTCCAAAATACTACCTGGAGGTTTTTATGCCTGCTACCCGCCTGCTTTTATTTTTTAAAGACTTTACCCAATACTATGACCGCCGTTTCCTCCCCCTGACCGCCGAGTACGGTCTTTCCATGCGGGAGATGCATGTGCTGCTCTTTCTCGCCAATCACCCCTGCTATGATACCGCCCGGGATATCTGCGAATATCGGGGCATTTCCAAATCCCAAGTCTCTCAGGCGGTGGATTTCCTCTCGGAGATCGGTTTTCTGACCCGTGAAACCGATTCGGAAGATCGCCGCGTCATCCACCTGCATCTTACTCACGCTGGACGGACTGTTGCGGAAAAGGGACAGGTCATTCAGTGTGAGTGCATGAGTGAGTTGCTTTCCGGCATGGATGATGAACAGCTCCTCCAGATCAAAGCGCTGTGGGAGATCATCCTCTCCAATGGAGAGCGCCTTGCAAAGGAGGCCGGTGAATGAATCGCAGCACGATCCGTCTGGGTGAGGACAATGTAAAAAAGCTCCTCGTCACCCTTTCCATCCCCACTATCACCTCTCAGATCGTAAATATGCTCTACAATTTGGTGGACCGTATTTACATCGGCCACATGGCCCCGGCAGACACGGTGGGAAAGCTGGCCCTCACCGGCGTGGGCGTGTGCTTCCCCATCATCATGGCTGTCTCCGCTTTTTCCGCACTGATGGCCATGGGCGGCGCTCCCCGTGCTTCCATCGCTGAAGGCCGGGGCGACACCCCTGCTTCCGAACGCATCATGGGCAATGCCTTCACACTGCTGCTTCTCTCTTCCCTGCTGCTGACAACGGTAGTGCAGCTTTTTGCCGAGCCGCTGCTGCTCTCGTTCGGCGCCAGCGACAACACCATCGGCTATGCGCTGGACTATATTTCCATCTATTCTCTCGGCACGGTTTTTGTGCAGCTGACTATGGGCATGAATGCCTATATCACCGCCCAGGGCTTTACCACCGTCAGCATGAAGACCACGCTCATCGGCGCGGGGCTGAACATTATTCTGGACCCTCTTTTCATCTTCGCTCTGGATCTGGGCGTCCGTGGCGCTGCGCTGGCCACCATTCTCTCTCAAGGCGTCAGCGCGATGTGGGTACTTCGCTTCCTGACCGGAAGGAAAACCAAGTGGCGTCTGCGGCGTGAAAATCTTCGCCCCGTTCCCTCGGTGTTTCTGCCCTGCATGGCGCTGGGTCTTTCGCCCTTTATCATGCAGTGCACAGAGAGCCTGATCTCCGTCTGCTTCAATTCCTCCCTCTATCAATATGGCGGCGATCTGGCCGTCGGCTCCATGACCATCCTCACCAGCGTCATGCAGTTTGCCATGATGCCCCTGCAGGGCCTCAGCCAGGGAGCGCAGCCCATCATCAGCTACAATTACGGCGCCCGAAAGGCTCCCCGCGTGAAGGAGGCATTCCGCCTGTTGCTGCTCTCCTGCCTGACCTACTCCATGGTGTTCTGGGCCGCAGTGGAGCTGTTCCCCGCCTTTTTCATCCACCTGTTCAACTCCGATCCCACACTGGTGGAATACGGCAGCCGCGCCCTGCGGATCTATATCGCTTCCATGGGCATTTTCGGCATTCAGATCGCCTGTCAGCAGACCTTTGTAGCCATTGGCAACGCCAAGACCTCGCTGTTTCTGGCAGTTTTGCGAAAGATCATCCTTCTGATCCCTCTCATTTATATCCTGCCCAATTTCTTTGCGGACAAGGCCTTTGCCGTGTTTCTGGCTGAGCCCATTGCAGACCTCGGCGCCGTGGTGACCACCGCCACAATGTTTTTCTTCCAGTTCCGTGCCGCCATGGCAAAGCTGGAAGCGCCGCTTTCTCCACCCCATGAGCTGGGATAATGCCTCGAGACGCAAAAAGACGCTCCTTTTGACAGGAGCGTCTTTTTTGTTCAGTCAGGCACCACAGGCACGGCGTCCGCCGGGATGGGGCAGGTGTAGCCTGCGGCAGTAGCAAGGGCAAATTCCTTGCGGGCAGCGGCAAGAGACTCGCCGTCAGTCAGAAGGTCGATCACCGTGCAGGCCAGCACCTTTCCCGCGTGAACTGCCGCCTTGAACCCAAGGCTTGTGCAGGCGCAGGAGACATTCTGCCAGCTGTGGCCGGGACAGCCGTTGGGCCATGCCGCCACATGGATCTGCCCCGCAGGAGTCTGCCAGCTCACGTCGCCCACGTCGGTGGAGCCGGGATTGAAGCTGTCACCCTCAAAAAGAGGCAGGAGGAAATCGTTCATAGCGGTGCCGTTCTTCTTTTGCAGCTCCGTGGCCATGGCCGCGTAGCGGGGATCATAGGCGCTGCCGGTGCCGGGTGCAGCGCCGCTGCCGGGATAGGTGGAGGAAAGGGCCTTCGCGTAGGCCAGCTCCTCCTCCGTATGGGAGGGAACACCCAGCGCGGCGAAGTTCTTTTGCAGCAGGTTCTCCAGCACATGGTTGGGGATGGTTTCCGCAAGGCCGTCGATAAACTGGCGTTCAAAGGTGGTCTCGGTCATCAGTGCCGCGCCCTCGGCGATCTTATCCACCCGGGCCTGCAGGGAAACAGCCTCCGCCACCTTGTCGGAGCGCACCATATAAAGAACGCTTGCCGTGGGCTGCACCACATTGGGACTGCGGCCGCCGCCGTCAGTAATAGCGTAATGGACACGGGCGCGGTCACTCATATGCTCCCGCAGGAACTGCACACCGATATTCATCAGCTCCACCGCATCCAGCGCGCTGCGCCCCTTCTCGGGGGCGCCGGCCGCGTGGGAGGCAACACCATGGAACTTATACTGCACCTGAATGCAGGCGTTGGTGGAGCCGGTCACCACCTCGTTGGCGTCATCGGGATGCCAGCTCAGCGCCGCGTCGATGCCGCGCCAAAGCTCCTCCCGGGCCATAAAGGCCTTGGCGGCGCCGCCCTCCTCGCCGGGGCAGCCATAGAGCACCACCGTGCCGGGCGTGCCGGTAGCCTCCAGCCATGCCTTCACGCCGAGGGCCGCGCCCAGCGCACCGGCCCCCAGCAGATTGTGGCCGCAACCGTGGCCCGTGCCGCCGGAGACCAGTTCCTTCTGCTCCGCAGCGCCCGCCTGCTGGGAAAGACCTGCCAGCGCGTCATATTCCGCCAGAAGACCGATGATGGGCCGTCCGCTGCCAAAAGAGGCGGAAAAGGCTGTGGGAATACCACAGATACCCCGCTCCACCCGGAACCCCTCTCGCTCGCAAATATCGCAAAGGGTTTCGGCAGAGCGCTCCTCCTGCAGGGAAAGCTCTGCGTAGCCCCAGATCTTTTCCGCCGCCAGCTGCACCAGATGGGCCTTGGCTTCCACGGCCTGCACAGCAATATATTTCTGTTCGTTCATAAAGGACCGGCTCCTTTCAGAATATAAAAACGAGTGGGAGAAGCACCGCTCCTCCCACTCCCAAAAAGCTTGATTAAAGAACTTTGCTCAGGAAATCCTGGAGTCTATGGTGCTGGGGATGGTCAAAGATCTCCTCAGGAGAACCCTCTTCCACCAGTTTGCCGTCAGCCATGAAGAGAACGCGGTTACCCACCTCGCGGGCAAAGCCCATCTCGTGGGTCACCACCACCATGGTCATGCCCTCGTGAGCCAGCTCCTTCATAACATCCAGAACCTCCCCCACCATTTCAGGGTCAAGGGCAGAGGTGGGCTCGTCAAAGAGCATCACTTCCGGCTCCATGGCAAGGGCACGGACGATGGCCACGCGCTGCTTCTGACCGCCGGAGAGCTGAATGGGATAGGCGTTGGCACGATCCTTCAGGCCAACGCGGTCCAGCAGGGCAAGGGCCTTCTCCTCAGCCTCCGCTTTAGGCACATGCTTGACCTGAATGGGGGCCAGAGTCATGTTCTCCAGAATGGTCATGTGAGGGAAGAGATTGAAGTGCTGGAAGACCATGCCCATCTTGCGGCGGTGCAGGTCGATATCCAGCTTGACCATTTTTCCCTCGTCGTTCATCACCTTTTTCTTGGTGATATCCACGCCGCCAAACACGATGGAGCCGTCGGTGGGTTCTTCCATCAGGTTCAGCGAGCGCAGGAAGGTAGACTTGCCGGAGCCGGAAGGCCCGATAACCACCATCACATCGCCGCGGTTGATGTCCACCGTGACGCCGTCCAGCGCCTTGATGGCGCCCTTATTATAGTGCTTTTTCAGGTCAGTGACCCGGATCAGACTGTTAGCGTTTGCTGCCACGGCTCATTCTCCTTTCGAAGTAGGCGATGATCTTGCTGGTGGGGAAGCAGAGGCAGAAATACAGCAATGTCGCGATGACAAGGGGCTCGGCAATACGGTATGTAGCACCCTTGGTGGCACTGACTGCATACATGATCTCCTGCACGCCGATGGTCCAGCAGACAGAGGACTCCTTGATGATGACAACGAACTCGTTGGCAATGGGGGGCAGAATATTGCGGATGGCCTGAGGCAGAATGATGTGGCGCATGGTCTGAGTAGAGCTGAGGCCAAGAGACCGGGCCGCCTCACTCTGACCGCCGTCAATGGACTGGATGCCGGCACGAATGATCTCGCACAGATATGCGCCGGAGTTCATGGACAGTGCCACCACGCCGGGGAAGAACCTGTCAAAACGGATCATGCCAAAGAGCTTAAAGTTGGGCAGATCCACATTGCCCAGCACCACATAGTAGATCACGAAGACCTGCACCATCACAGGGGTGGAGCGCAGGATCTCCACATAGGCGGTAGCCAGAAAATCCAGAGGATTGAAGCGGCTGAGGGCCAGCAGGGGACCGCCATCCCGCAGACGGCCGTCCTTCGTCAGGCCCAGAGCGCGGAAAGGACGGAAGTTGGAAAGGCGCATAATAGCCAGCATCAGCGCCAGAACAAAGCCGAATACCACCGTCAGAAAGGACATGGAGACGGTGCAGATCAGACCTTCTTTAAAAAGGGAAACATATTCCCATGTTTTTGCGAAACCGGCAGCGGTGAACACGGCGGTCCCTCCTTACATTTCTCTCTTTTCTCTTGAATTCCAAATCAGCACCAATTCCTCCCTGCCAAAACAGCAGGGAGGAATCGGAATCATTGCATCATTTCAGGTCAAAGACCCTTTTGGGGGCTTAGCCCTCCAGCAGACCCTCGTGGATGTTGCCGGAAGCCAGCTCGTTGGCCTCAGCGACGAAGTCGGACATAGAGCCGTCAGAGAGAGCTGCGGCGATGGCTTCGTTGACACCCTTGAGCAGAGCCTCGTTGCCCTTGTAAACGCCGACGACAGAACCCTCAGCCTCATAGGGAACTTCCAGAACCACACACAGCTCGGGGTAGTTCTTCTCATAGCTCTCAGCCACCATGGTCTCGATGAAGGCGCCGTCCATCTTGCCGGTGATCAGCTCAGCGATGATGTCGGTGACCTTGGCCATCTCAATGATGTCGGCATCGGGAGTATTCTCCTTGGCCAGATCAGCCTGAATGGAACCGATCTGAGCGCCGATGGTGAAGTCGGGGTTGTTGGCAGCAGCCAGCTCGGGGAACTTGTCGGCAGTAGAGTCGAGGCAGACAAAGGACTGGCCGCCGGAGATGTAGATATCAGAGAAATCCATGGCTTCGGCGCGGTCGGGATCGGGAGAATAGCCGGCCATGCTCAGGTCAACGTTCTTGTTCTGCAGCTCCAGGATGGTGCCGTCAAAGTCCATGGGGATGACTTCCAGCTCCAGGCCCAGATAATCAGCGATGTACTGCGCCAGAGCCATATCGAAGCCGGCCAGCTGGGGGTTGCCGTTTTCGTCGATGGCGTAGAACTCATAGGGAGCGAAGTCGGGAGAGGTAGCCACGGTCAGCTTGCCCTCGGTGACGGTGGTAATGCCTTCCTCAGCAGGAGCAGAGGCAGCGGGGGCAGAAGCGGCAGGAGCAGAGGCGGCAGGAGCAGAGGCGGCGGGAGCCTCTTCCTTAGCGCCGCAGGCGGCCAGGCTCAGAGCCATGGTCAAAGCCAGAACGGTTGCAAAAAACTTCTTCATAACAAAACTTCCTTTTATGTATTTTTTCGCGCCCAAACGGGAGCACGGAGCCGTAAAGGAAAGGTTTTCCTCTGCGGGGATGTGCCTACCATACCACCCCGGACATGGAATGTCAATACTTTTTGCAAAGTTTCTGTATAAATATTTGCACGCAGCACCCTCTTTTTATTCTTTCTTTCCTGCGCAACCGGTTATTTTCGGCAGATTTTCATAAAATCTCCATTCAAAAGCTGCATAAACTTAATGTATATACAGTTTTTCATTGTATATTTCATTTATGTAGGGCGGCCTCAGCCGCCCAGAACCGCGCCCACGGCAAGAAACAGCACCGTAAGGGCACAAAAATACACGATCAGCTTCCACACATACCGAAACCACTGGTCATATCCCACTTTGCCCAGAGCCAGCGCACCCATCACCACCGCCGCCGTAGGCGTGATGATGTTCACAAGACCGCTGGCAGACTGAAAGGCCGTGACCACCAGCTCTCCCCCTACGCCGGCAAAACGGCCAAGGGGCGCCACAATGGGGATGGACAGCGTGGCAAGGCCGGAGGAAGAAGGAATGAGAACCGAAAGGGGCAGATAAATGAAATATACCAGCACCACGAACATCACCGGTCCTGCCCCGGCAAGGGCCTGCTCTCCCCAGTTGAGGATAGTGTCCGTCACCGCGCCATCATTCATAATGACGGTGATGCCGCGGCTGATGCCGATGATCAGCGCCACCCCCAGAAGATCTGCGCAGCCTGCCACAAACACCTCTGCGATCTCACTTTCCTTCATGCGGTCAATGAGGCCTACGACCACACCGCCCACCAGAAACAGGGCAGAAAGCTCCGGAAACCACCACCCCAGCGTGGGCAGAGGGAGCCCCATCTCGTCAAAGGGGACAACGGCATAGGTCATCAGCAGAAACACCCCTGCAAACACCACCAGAATGGCTTTCCTCCGCCCGGTCAGCTCGATCTCCCGGTCTGCCGTCACCTGCAGCTTTCCAGCGCCCACCCCCACAACAGATCGGGAGGGGTCTTTTTTCACCTTTGCCGCATAGGAGGCCACATACCAGATGGCTACACCTTCAAACACTGCCCACTGGATGAGACGCAGCACGATGCCGTCTCCCAGCGTCACCCCTGCAAAGCCGGAGGCAATGCCCGTTGCAAAGGGATTCACCGTGGAGCTGATGACTCCCGCGCCGGCCCCCAGCAATATCACAGAGATGCCTACCACCGCATCGTAGCCTGCCGCAAGAAATACGGGGATCAGCAAAGGGTAGAAGGCCATGGTCTCCTCCCACATACCGTAGGTGGTGCCGCCAAGACCGAAAAATACCATAAGAATCGGGATCAGCCACTTTTCCCGCCCGCCAAGGCGGCGGATCACCGCGCCGACGCCTGCGTCCACAGCACCGGTCTTCATCACGACCCCCAGGAAACCGCCCACCATGATGATGAAAATGCAAACGTCTACCGCGTCGTAAAAGCCGGAGAAGGCCGCCTGCAGCACAGCTCCCACTCCTTGGGGCGACTGCTCCACCCGCTGGTAGGTTCCGGTGATGGGGATGCCGTCTTCATAGAGATAGCTGCCTGCGGGGATCACCCATGTGGAAAGAGCTACCAGGGCGATCAGCAAAAAGAGGATGGTGTAGGCTGTAGGCATTCGAAATCTGGATTTTCCCAAAGGGAATCCCCCCTTTTATTTGCCGATGGTTGCCACCAGAATGGCCTTGATGGAGTGCATGCGGTTCTCCGCCTCGTCAAACACCACGCTGTGGCGGCTGCGGAAGACCTCGTCCTCCACCTCCCGGATGTCCACGCCCTTTTCCTTCCACTCATTTGCCATTTTTGTTTCAAAATCATGGAAGGAGGGCAGGCAATGGAGATACTTCACCTCGGGGTTTTCCGTCTTTTTCAGCATTTCCATGGTCACGCGGAAAGGCGCAAGAAGCTCTGCGCGCTGGGCCATTTTGTCCTCCTCGCCCATGGAGGCAAAGATATCGCCGTAGATCACATCGGCACCCTTCACATCATTGAAGTTATCGGTGATTTCAATGAGACCGCCGTTTTCCCGGGCCATGGCAAAGCAGCGCTGCACCAAGTCCTTGTCCATTTCCTTTGCAAGGCTCTCGGGGCCAAGGGCCACAAAGTGCATGCCCATTTTCGCCGCGCCGATCATCCAGGCGTAGCACATATTGTTCCGCACATCTCCGGGGAACACCACCTTCACCTTGTTCAGAGGCTTGGCGATATGCTCTTCAATCGTCATCATATCGGCCAGGATCTGGGTGGGGTGGTCGGCGTCGGTAAGTCCGTTCCACACGGGAACTCCCGCCCATTTCGCCAGGTCCTCCACCACGCTCTGCTCATAGCCCCGATACTCGATACCGTCGAAGAACCGGCCCAGCACCTTGGCAGAATCCTCCAAAGATTCCTTCTTGCCCATCTGAGAGCTGCCAGCGTCCAAATAGGTGACATGGGCACCCTCCTGAGTCGCCGCCACCTCGAAAGAGCAGCGGGTGCGGGTGGAGGTCTTTTCAAAGAGAAGAACGATGTGTTTGCCCTTGAGAGCATCGCCGCAGATGCCGGCGCGGCGCTTTGCCTTGAGGTCGTGACCCAGATCCAGCAGATACCGGATCTCGGCGGGGGTCAGGTCTTCCAATGTCAGAAAGCTTCGGCCTTTCAGATTCACAGCCATAATTCAATACTCCTTCTTTATATTCCTTCCCCTTGGGGGAAGGTGGCGCAGCGCGCCGGATGAGGGGACCTGTCCCCCCTTTAAAAAATAATGTCGTCGCGCCAAAGAGGCATACTCATGCATCTGGGGCCACCACGACCCCGGGAAAGCTCCGCACTGGGAATGGTGTGGATGCGGATACCCGCCTCCTCCAGAGAGCGGTTGGTCACATCGTTGCGCTGATAAACCACCACTTCGCCGGGGGCAATGGCCAGCGTGTTGCTGCCGTCGCTCCACTGCTCACGGGCCGCGTCGATGGCTCCACCCCGCCCGCAGGGAATGAGGGTGACGGAATCCAGATGGAGATGCTCTTTCAGGATGTCTTCCAGCCGACCCTCTTCCTGCCGGATCTTCACCCGCCGGTTTTCATCCAGCTCCATGACGAAAACGGTGATGGAAGCAAGAATGTTGGGATGCACAGTAAACTTGTCCCGATCCACCATGGTGAAAACCGTATCCAGATGCATGAAGGAACGGGTCTTGGGGATGTTGAAGGCAAGGATCTTCTTAAAGGTCTTGCTCTTGTTCAGCACCGTTTCCGCCAGCGTATCGATGGAATCCTCCCGGGTGCGCTGGGAAATGCCCACTGCCAGCACCTGAGGGGAAAGGACGAGGATATCGCCGCCCTCCAGAGAGGAGGTCTCGCCCCGGTCATACCAGCGGGGCGCATTCTTATAGATGGGATGATGCTCGAAAATAAACTTGCCGAAAAGGGTCTCCCGGTTTCGGGTGACGGTGTGCATTTTGTGGATGGAAACACCGGTGCCGATGGTGGCAAAGGGATCCCGGGTAAAATAGAGGTTGGGCATGGGATCCACGGCAAAGGGATAGTCCTCCTCCGCAGCGCTGAGATAGTCCCCGAGGCGGCCGCCCTTCTCCCGCAGGGCGCTTTTTCGGATGCCCGCCATCATAGCACTGACCATTTCCCGGTCGCTCATTTCGGCAAGATACTCGTAAAGCCTCTCCCCGGTCCGCTCTGCCGTCACGCCGGATTCCTTGATGAACTGCCGGATAAACTCCTGCCGTACGCCTGCATCAGTGATGGACTCTGCCACCAGATCCGTCAGATACACCACCTCTACCCCCTGCTGGCGCAGGCAGTCAGCAAAGGCATCATGCTCCCGCTGGGCTTCTTTCAGATAAGGGATATCGTCAAAAAGCAGCCGCTCCAGATATTCCGGCACCAGATTTTCAAGTTCCCCGCCGGGCCGGTGCAGCATCACCTTTCGAAGCCGACCGATCTCCGAGGTGTTATGGATACCTGTGTTCAAATCGTTCCACGCTCCTTTCGTGTTCTTCTTCAATAGAATGGCGCGTTTCTCTCAGTTTATGCGCGGCTTTTTGTGCGCAAAAAAAGCACCCCGAAGGGTGCCTTTTCCATCACTCTGTTAATTCAAAGGTGTTCGCCATGGCGGCAAGGAGCTTTCCGAAGGTTTCTTCCATGTCCGCAGGGTATTCCCACGCCACCACATAGGTAATGCCGTGGCTGCCCTCTGCCACTACAGCTTTACAAATATCGCCGTCGCCATCCTTTCCGGCAAGGGAGTCTCCCGCTTCACCGGCAGCGCCTTGCTCAAAGCGGTAATCACTCTCCTCTGTGAAGCGGTCCAGCGCCACCATGAAGCTCATATTTTCATAGTGGTATACGGTGAGGGCGGCATCTGTATCCCCATCTGCCTCCCAGGTCTGGTGAGGGATCTCCTCATCGCATTCCAGTTCCAGCGTCCAACCCTCATCGGGAATATAAAGAGAGTAACCCTCCCCCACATAGAGGACGGCAGGCACATCATCTGCCAGCATTGTATATGGTTCCCGTTCCGGCAGCAGGACTGTCTCTGAAGAAACCGGCGGCGCTTTTTCCGGCTGGGCCGGCGGGGTTTCACGCCGGTCTGTGCATCCCGCCAGCAGTGCAACTGCCAGTGCCGCCGCGAAGAGTTTATACTTCATGGAGATTTCTCCTTTTGTTCTTTTTTTATTTAGACGAACCGTCTTTCAAAAAGTTACTCCGCAAGACTGAAAATATCATGAAAAATTTGTAAACTTATTATAACCCGACCTGCAAAAAAATCCCCCCGACTTTTGTCGGGGGGAGCTGCTGTATATCAATCGTTTTTGCCAAGGTAGGCCTCGCGCACACGCTCGTCAGCCAGGAGCTCGGCGCCGCTGCCGGAAATGGTGATCTTTCCGGTCTCCAGCACGTAGGCATAGTCTGCGATCTTGAGGGCCATGTTGGCGTTCTGCTCGATGAGGAGAACGGTCACACCCTGACGGTTGATCTCACGAATGATGGAGAAAATGTCCTGCACCACCAGAGGAGCAAGGCCCAGAGAGGGCTCATCCAGCATCATCAGCTTAGGACGGGACATGAGAGCCCGGCCCACGGCCAGCATCTGCTGCTCGCCGCCGGAAAGAGTGCCGGCCAGCTGCCAGCTGCGCTCTTCAAGGCGCGGGAAGAGGCTGTAGACCCACTTGATGTCCTTTTCGATCTCCGCCTTATCCTTGCGCAGATACGCTCCGATCTTCAGGTTCTCCAGAACCGTCATATCAGGGAAGACGCGGCGGCCCTCAGGGCTGAGGGCAATGCCGGTGGTAACGATCTTATCGATGGGCTTACCCAGCAGCTCTTCACCGTTCCAGGTGATGGAGCCGGAGACCGCCTTCACAAGGCCGGTGATGGTGCGCAGGGTGGTGGACTTACCGGCGCCGTTGGCGCCGATGAGGGTCACGATCTTGCCGTCGGGCACTTCCAGGGAAATGCCCCGCAGGGCCTGAATGCCGCCGTAGGCAACATGGAGGTTTTCAATTTTAAGCATCTTCGGCCACCCCCAAATATGCGTCGATAACGCGCTTGTTGTTCTGGATCTCCGCCGGCGTGCCCTCGGCAATGAGCTTGCCGAAGTCCAGCACGTAGATGCGGTCAGAGATGTTCATGACCAGATTCATGTGGTGCTCAATGAGGAAAATGGTAAGATTGAACTTATCACGGATCTCGCCGATAAAGGCGGTGAGCTCGTCGGTCTCCTGCGGGTTCATACCGGCGGCAGGCTCATCCAGCAGCAGCAGCGTAGGCTCCGCCGCAAGAGCGCGGGCGATCTCCAGACGGCGCTGTTTGCCGTAAGGAAGGCTGGTTGCCAGCTCATCCTTCACATCTGCAAGGCCCACGACCTCCAGCAGCTCCAGCACCTCCTGACGCTGGCGCTCCTCTTCCCTGCGGTTAAGGCGGAAGATGGCGGAAGCCACGCCTGCGGTGGTACGGCAGTGCTTTGCGATGAGGACGTTATTGAACACGGTCTGGCTCTTCCAGAGACGAATGTTCTGGAAGGTGCGGGCCATACCCAGCTTCGTGATCTTATCGGGGGTAGGGGCGAGAACATGGGTGTACTTCCCGTCATTTTCGCCTTTGTAGAGCTTTTTCATCTTGCCCTGGGGATGGTTCTCGATGATCTTTTCACCGTTGAACCAGACCGCGCCGTTGGTGGGCTGATACACGCCGGTGGTAACGTTGAAGGCCGTGGTCTTGCCGGCTCCGTTGGGGCCGATGAGGGCCACGATCTCCCCCTGATTGATCTCAAGATTCAGATTGTCAACCGCCACGACGCCGCCGAACTGCATGGTGGCATTTTCAATACGAAGAACGTTCTTGCTCATTTGCCGGCGGCCTCCTTTCTGCTCTTTTTATTCCGCCTTACCAAAAGGTCGGGCAATTCCCTGTCGCCCATGATGCCCTTGCGGAAGAACAGCACGATGATCATGATGATGACGGAGAACACCGCCATGCGGAAGCCGTTTTTGAAGATACCGGGGGCGTTGATGCCAAGGAAGGTGCCGCTGTCCAGGCCGCGCAGCAGCCACTCGGAAGAGAAGATATAGAGGAAGCTGGCGAGAACGGAGCCGGTGATGGAGCCGATGCCGCCGATGACCACGATCAGCAAGATCTCATAGGTCAGGGCGCTCTTGAAGGGAGCGGCTGCGATGGTGCCGTTGTACATGGCCAGCATGCCGCCGCCGACACCGGCGAAGAAAGAGCTGATGACAAAAGCAAGACGCTTATGCTTGGAAAGGTTGATGCCCATAGCCTCAGCTGCCACCTCATCGTCACGGATGGCCTTGAAGGCGCGGCCGTAGGTGGAGTTGATGAGCAGCACGATGATGGCGATCATGGCGCCGGCCAGCAGAATATAGCTGGTGCCCTTTTCAAAGCTGGGATAGCTCTTGAGCAGGTTGGAGCCGTTGGTAATGGGGCCCAGAGCATTCCACTGGAAGAAAGCCTTCAGGATCTCGGCAAAGCCCAACGTGGCGATAGCCAGATAGTCGGACTTGAGGCGCAGCACAGGCAGCGCGATGAGGTAGGCCATAGCGGCCGCCAGAAGGCCGCCAATGGCAAGCGCCACCAGCATACCCACGGTGGAGCCGATGGTGTCACCCAGGAAGCCGGCAAAGATCTCCGGCAGGGAGAACTGGATGAGGCCGCCGTCAAAATACTGATAAACGCCGGCGCGCTTTGCAACAGGGATACAGAGAACACCATAGGCATAGGCGCCCAGCAGCATGAAGCCCGCCTGACCGAGGGAGAAGAGGCCGGTGAAGCCGTTGAGCAGATTCATGGAAACCGCCACAAGCGCATAGACCGTGGCCTTTTTCACGCAGGTGATGGCAATGTGATAGCTGGGGAGAGTGGCGTCCAGCGCCATGGAAGCCAGCAGCAGCACAAGCAGCACTGCCGCGGTGAAGATAGTCTGTTTCTTTTTCAGTGTCATATCCGTTCCCTCCTTACACCTTGTCAGTGACCTTCTCACCGAAGAGGCCGGTGGGCTTGACACAGAGGATGACGATCAGCAACGCAAAGGTAAAGGCGTCGGAGAAGGTGGTGTAGCCAAGACCCTTGATGATCTCCTCGCAAAGACCGATGATGAAGGCGCCCACCACTGCGCCGGGAATGGAGCCGATACCGCCAAAGACTGCGGCAACGAAGGCCTTCAATCCCGGCATACCGCCGGAGGTAATGGCTACAGAAGGATAGTTGGTGAAGTAGAGCATAGAGCCCACTGCCGCCAGGAAGGAACCGATGACAAAGGTCATGGAGATAACGGAGTTGATCTTGATGCCCATGAGCTGAGCGGTCTCAAAATCCTTGGCAGCGGCACGCATAGCCATACCGATCTTGGTGTGGTTGATGAGATACACCAACACGATGACCAGAGCGATGGTCAGGAAGGGAGTGATGATGGTGACGCGCTTGGTGGATGCACCGAAGATCGCCACAGTGTCGCTGATCCAGGGGATGGGGTTGTTCACGGGCTGGGGAACACCGCCGGTGAGGTAGAAAGCCAGATTCTGAATGAGGTAACTCACGCCGATAGCGGAGATCATCAGGGACATTCTGGGGGCAGTACGCAGAGGCTTATAAGCCACGCGCTCAATGGTGAAGCCCAGAATGACTGTGGCGATCAGGGCCAGAGGGATGGCAAGATAAATGGGCATGGAAGCGGTGGCATACACCATCACCAGACCGGCCACCATGAATACATCACCATGGGCAAAGTTGATGAGGCGCAGAATGCCGTAGACCAGCGTATAGCCGATAGCGATCAGCGCATACTGACCGCCCACGGAGACGCCGTTGATTAAGTACGGAATCAGTTCTCGCATGGGAAAACCTCCTGTGGTTTTTCTCTGTTTCGCGGGGAAGGCACTGGGCCGTCTCGAAAAAGGGCCGTTCAAGCCGCTCTTTCGAGGCGACCCAAAAAACGGTGAAAAAGGGGATGGCAGCGGACACGCCGCCATCCCCTTTTCGTTTACTTGTTGCGCTTCAGACGCACCGGAAATTACTCAACGCCCTGGACCTTCACGAAGTCCCAGTTGTTGGTCTCGGTGTTGGCAGTCTTGATGTAAGCGGCGTCACGCTTGGCATCGCCGATCTCATCGAACTCAACGAGGCCGCAGACACCTTCGTAGCTGACAGAGGGCAGAGCCTCCAGAACGGCCTTGGGATCGGTGGAACCGGCCTTCTTCAGAGCCTCAAGAGCAGTGAAGTAAGCGTCATAGCCCATGGCGGTAACAGCGGAGATCATGTCGTTGCCGCCGTTATTGGTCTTGGCGTCGGCGTTGGCGTTGATCCACTCCTTGATGCCGGTATCGAACTCGGAACCGCTCTCCTGATAGAAGGTGGTGATGTCAACGTTGACAGCCTTGCCCTGAGCAGACTCCAGAACCATGTTGTTGTCCCAGGTGTCGGAGCCCAGCAGAGAGCCCTCGAAACCCTGAGCTGCGGCAGCCTCAATGATCAGCTGAGCATAGTTGGTGGAAACAGGGGCGAAGATGACACCGGCGCCGGCAGACTTGGCGTTGGTGACATAGGAAACGAAGTTGGCGCTGCCCTCAGGGAAGTCCTCGTTGACAACAGTGCCGCCCAGAGCCTTGAAGGCCTCGGTGAAGTAGTAGACCAGACCCTGGTCATAGTCGCTGCCCAGCATAGCCAGAGTATAAGCGGTGGTCACGCCCAGCTCATTGTAGGCATAGTTGGCCAGAACGGTGCCCTGGAAGGGATCCAGGAAGCAGATGCGGAAGTAAACATCGCAGTCAGCGGTGACCTGGGGGTTGGTGCAGGTGACGCCGATGGCGGGAACGCCGGCCTCCTGGAACACCTCGCCGCCGGCGATGGAGACACCGGAGCCGTAGGAGCCCAGAACCACGGAAACGTCCTTGTTCATCAGGTCAGCAGCTGCGGACTTGCCGTTTTCGGGAGTAGTGCGGTTGTCGACGATCTCCAGCTTGACATCATAGGTCTCGCCGCCGATCTCGACAGTGGGCTGGACCACATTGGCGTACTGCATGCCCAGGATCTCCTGCTTGCCGCCGGCGCCGTTATCGCCGGTCTGGGGCTCAAAGACGCCGATCTTGACGACCTTGTTGCCCTCAGCTGCGGGAGCGGATGCGGCAGGGGCCTGCTCCTTGGCGCCGCAGGCGGCCAGAGACAGGGTCATTGCCAGAGTGAGTGCAAGTGCAAAAAACTTCTTCATCATTTTTTCCTCCAATCGGAATAAAAGTTGCATAGTGGTATTTTATTGCCTTTTCAATCGTTTAGCAAGGTAAATCTTATACAAAAACTTTTTTGGGTTTTTGTAGGTAATCACGCACACTGTCCTCCAAGGAAACAACTCCCGTCTTTCCACGGAGAACAAACCCTTGCTTTGGAAAATAAATCCTCTCTTTTCTGTCCTCCACAGGAAAACATTCGGTGTGGTGATTTTAACAAAAGCGGGGCGGAAAAGTCCGCCCCGCTGTTCA
>JAFQRI010000102.1 GCA_017410185.1 Oscillibacter sp.
ATCAGCTCACGAAAGATCTCCCGCAAGCGCTCCACACTCACAGTCTTTCCCACCCCTTCGCGGGAGATGGGGCCATTCTGGCAGAAGCAGCAGCGCAGGTTGCAGCCGGTGAAAAACACCGTGCCCGCGCCATGCTCCCCCACAAGGCAGGGCTCCTCCCACTGGTGGAGCATGGCCTTTGCCACCACCGGCAGTACAGGCTGGCTGCACACACCGCCGCCCCTCGTTTCCGTCCGCTCTGCGGCGCAGTTTCTCGGACACAGGTTACAGATCATGGCGCACACGGAAGTCGGGGCCAAGGTCGCCGGTCATCCAGTGGCGGCGGCAAAGGCCGATGTATTTGTCGTTGGCGCCCAGCACCACCTGCTCGCCCTCCTTGAGGACGCAGCCGCTTTCATCAAAGCGGGCGTTGAAGGTGGCTTTCTTGCCGCACCAGCAGATGGTCTTGACCTCTTCGATCTTATCTGCCATGACCAGCAGCTCGTAGCTTCCGGGAAAAAGCTCCCCCTTGAAGTCCGTCCGCAGTCCATAGCAGATGACCGGAATGCCAAAGTCATCCACCAGATGCACCAGATAGTGGACCTCCTCTTTGGTGAGGAACTGGGCCTCATCCACGATGATGCAGGCGTTTTCCTGCAGCTCCATGATAGTCATCTCCTGCATCTGGTCAAAATAGATGCACTCATGGGCAAGACCGATGCGGGAGACCACCTGCTGCGCCTCATAGCGCTGGTCGAGGCGGGGCTTCACCAGAAGGCACTTCTGTCCCCGCTCCTCGTAGTTGAAGCGGGTCATAAGGGCGTTTGCCGTCTTGCTGGAACCCATGGCGCCGTATTTGAAATAAAGCTGTGCCATTTTATTCTTCCTCTTTCGTTTCCCATTGATTCTTGTAATCTTCATAGGCCTTGGGGTTTGCACCCCAAACCTGCGCATTCTGAGGTGCCGTTGAGGGCTTGCCCTTTTCCCATGTGTAATTGGGTGCGCGTCTGCCGGGGATCTCCGCCACCAGACGGGCACAGGCGCGGCAGATGAAGCAGCTTTTATAATAGGGCAGAAATCCTTCGTCGGCTATATCGATGATCCCTTCCATAAACGCCGTGCCCAGCACCGGCGTTGGCTTTTTTTCACTAAGACGGATCCCGTCCCGGCCGCCGCAAAGGAAAGCCCGCTCCATGGTCTTGCCGCACCAAGGGCAGACTTCTGCCTTTTCGGCACTCTCAGACGGGCGGATCGTATCCGCCCCTACGGAGTTCGCCGCCTCCTTTGGCGTGTCCTGCTCGTACCACACAGTCTCTTTCTGTTTTTCGGGTTTTCTGTCCCACGGATCATCGCTTTTCTTCCAAAAGGCCATGGTCACTCTCCCCTTTTCTTCCGGCGGGCTTCTTCCTTCTCCCGCTCTTCCATCTCTTTCCATTGACGGGCATAGTCGGCAAAGGAGTTGGGATCGTTCAGCATAGTCTTGGGCTTGGGTACCGCCAGCGTCATTTTTCCGCAGCTTTCGCAGTACCATGCCTGCTTGCGGGGGATATCCCAAATACTGTCCACAGGATCCTGCAGGACCTGATCGTCATCGACCCAGCGGCCCGGCTCGCCCTTTCGCCAGCAAACCGTCCCACCCCGGGAATAGACACTCACCATCTCCATATCTTTGCCGCACCACGGGCACTGCTCCGGCGTGACAGGGGTAGCTTTCGGCCCCTCAATAATGTTCCGGATGCGCTGTTCCTCCGGCGTCAGTTCCCTTTTCTCTTCCGCAGGGGGCGCATCCTGCTCATACCATGTGGTCTCCTGCCGTTTCTCCGGTTTTCTGTCCCACGGGTCATCGCTTTTCTTCCAGAAGGCCATGGTCACTCCTCCTTCTCGTCCTCCACGATCTTATAGTCCACCGTATACACAGGGCCGTCAAACTCCGGCTCCTTGGGCGGCACCTGCCAACTCTTGCCTGCGCCGCGATGCCGCTTCACCACCCGCCAGAGGAAAAAAAGGGCCAGCAGCGGCAGGCCAAAGCGCACCGCAAGCATGAAAACCGCCGCCAAAATACGGAAAATACCAAGGGGCAATCCAACCAGTAAGCCCATGTGTCAATCCTCCTTCCCCAAGGCCGCGCGAGCCTCGGCATAAAACTTCCCAAAAGCGGAGGGGACGGCGTGGCCTTCCAGCGCATCCGCGTCCATCCACAAAAACTCTTCCATTCCCTGCCCTTCCACCTCCAGCACGTAGCCGGTCATATGCCACTCCACATGGGTGAAGATATGCTTTGCAGAGAGTCTTTTCCGCCACGCCTTTGCCTCAAGCCCCCATTCTGCCAGTGCAGAGGGAGCATCTTCTTCCCCCAGCTCTCCCGGTACATTGGGAAATTCCCAAAGCCCCGCCAGAAGCCCCTCGTCGCTGCGGCGGCGCAGAGCAACGCGACCGTTTTGCAGCAGGACATAGACGGTTTTTTCCTCTTTCCGGCGCTGCTTTTTGCCGCTTTTTACCGGCAGTGTCATGGCAGTTCCCCGGCTGCGGGCAAGGCAATTCTCCCGCAGGGGGCAAATTTCACACTTCGGTTCCCCATTGGGAACGCACACTGTGGCACCAAGCTCCATCAGGGCCTGATTGAAGATGCGGATGTCTCTCTCCGCCTCCGGCATGGCGGCTCTGACCGCCTCGCGGACAGCAGCTTTCACCTTCGCGTCGGCAATATCGGCGCGGCAGTCCGTCAGGCGCATGAGCACGCGCAGCACATTTCCATCCACCGCCGGCTGGCGCAGCCCAAAGGCAGCAGAGGCTATGGCTCCCGCCGTATATTCCCCGATGCCGGGCAGCTTTATCAGCCCTTCATAGGTGTCTGGAAAGCTCCCCCGCTCCGCCACGGCCTTTGCCGCTTTCTGAAGATTGCGGGCGCGGCTGTAGTACCCCAGCCCCTCCCAGAGCTTCATCAGCTGCTGTTCGGGAGCTGCGGCCAGCGCCTCCACGGTAGGAAACGCCTCAAGAAACCGGGCATAATAGCCCAGCACCGCCGCCACCCGAGTCTGCTGCAGCATGATCTCCGACACCCAGATAGGATAGGGGTCTGTGGTTTTCCGCCATGGGAGATCCCGGGCGTTGGCACGGTACCAGGGCAAAAGCAGCTCCGGAAGCCGAGGCGCGGTATTTTTCATTGTCAATTCAAAGTTTTTCATGGTATTATCATACCATATTCACACCCCATATGACAAGGAGAGGCCTATGAAAGTCACATTTCTTGCCCACAGCGGCTTTTTGGTGGAGCTCAGTCATGTCGATCTGCTCTTTGACTATATCGGCGGCACTCTGCCGCCTGCGGGGGACCGTCCCCTGCTGGTCTTTGCAAGCCACGCCCACAGCGACCATTTTTCCCAGGAGATCTTTGCCCTTACCGGTGGCAGGAGAGAGGTGCGCTTCATTCTGGGGTGCGACATTCCGAAGCAAAACCACCCGGAGTGCATCTATGTGAAGGGAAACGAGATGCTCTCCCCCCTCCCCGGCGTGCTGGTGGAGACCCTGCCCTCCACCGACGAGGGCGTTGCCTTTCTGGTGACAGCAGGAACGCAGACTGTTTTCCACGCCGGAGATCTCAACTGGTGGCACTGGGAGGGAGAGCCTGACCCGTGGAATCCCAAAATGGCCGAGGA
>JAFQRI010000103.1 GCA_017410185.1 Oscillibacter sp.
AGGGAATTTTCATTTGCCATCACTTCCTCCGGCGTGCCGCAGGCCACCACCTCGCCGCCGTGGACGCCCGCGCCGGGGCCGATGTCGATGAGGTAGTCGGCAGCGCGCATGGTGTCCTCGTCGTGCTCCACCACCAAAAGGGTGTTGCCAAGATCCCGGAGCTCCCGCAAGGTGGCAAGGAGCTTGTCATTGTCCCGCTGGTGGAGGCCGATGGAGGGCTCATCCAGAATATAGAGGACCCCCATGAGGCTGGAGCCGATTTGCGTTGCAAGGCGGATACGCTGGCTCTCGCCGCCAGATAAAGTGCCGGCAGAGCGGGAGAGGGTCAGGTATCCAAGGCCCACGCTCTCAAGGAAGTTGAGCCGTGCGCGGATCTCCTTCAAAATGCGGTCGGCGATAAGGCGCTGCTGCTCGGTGAGCTGGAGCTGCTCCACCCAAGCAAGCTCGTCAGCCACGCTCTTGCGGGTGAAGGTGTCGATGTCAAGGTCCCCTACGGTGACGGCAAGGGCCTCTTTGCGGAGGCGCTTGCCCTTGCAGTCGGGGCAGGGGCACTCGCTCATCATCTCTTCCAGCTCTTTCTTGCTGGCGTCGCTCTGGGTCTCCCGGAAGCGGCGCTCGATGTTGTTGCAAACGCCCTCAAAGGCCTGATAGAGGGTGCCTTTGCCCCGGGGCTGGTCATAGTGGAGCTCCAGCTTTTCCCCACCCGTGCCGTAGAGAACAATGTTCTTCACTTCCTCAGAGAGGTCATTCCACGGCGTGTTCAGGGAGAAGCGGTATTTTTTTGCCAGCGCCTCAAAATACATGCGGGAGATACCGTCGGAGCGGATATTGCCCCAGCCGCTGGCGGAAATGGCGCCGTCGAGAATGGATTTCGTCCCGTCGGGGATGACGAGACAGGGGTCCACCTTCATCTGGCTGCCAAGACCGGTGCAGGTGGGGCAGGCGCCGAAGGGATTGTTGAAGGAGAACATCCGTGGAGAAAGCTCCTCAATGGAGATGCCGCAGTCCTCGCAGGCGTAGTTCTGGGAGAACATGAGATCCTGCTCCTCCCGGAGGAGGTTGATGACCACCACGCCGCCGCTCTGGGCGGAGGCGGTCTCCACACTGTCCGTCAGGCGCTGGGAGATATCGGGCTTGATGATGAGGCGGTCCACGATGATGTCGATATTGTGCTTGATATTTTTCTCCAGCTTAAACTCCTCGTCCAGCTCGTAGAGACTGCCGTCCACCCGGCAGCGGACGAAGCCGGAGCGCCTGGCGGCCTCAAAGACTTTGGCGTGCTCACCCTTTTTGCCCCGCACCACAGGCGCCATCACCTGGATCCGGGTGCCCTGGGGGAGAGACATCACCTGATCGATGATCTGGTCAATGGTCTGCTGGCGAATTTCCTTGCCGCACTTGGGGCAGTGGGGAGTGCCCGCCCGGGCCCAGAGCAATCGGAGATAGTCGTAGATCTCCGTCACCGTGCCCACGGTGGAGCGGGGGTTCTTGCTGGTGGTCTTCTGGTCAATGGAAATGGCGGGGGAGAGGCCCTCGATATAGTCTACATCCGGCTTATCCATCTGGCCGAGGAACATCCGGGCATAGGAGGAAAGGCTCTCCACATACCGCCGCTGGCCCTCGGCATAGATGGTGTCAAAGGCCAGAGAGGACTTGCCGGAGCCGGAAAGGCCCGTCATCACCACCAGCTTGTCCCGGGGGATGGTGACGTCGATATTTTTCAGATTGTTGGCCCGGGCGCCTTTTACAATGATCTTATCTAACATGGGTTCTCCTTTCGGGAGGGATCAAGGCCGGTTGCATTCCAGCCACTTTGCAGGGTTATTTTCCATATAGTTCCACTTGGTCAAAAAATCGTTTTCGTCGCGTATCACATGGTCATAATAGGATTTTTGCCAGATGGGTCTCCCGGCAAGCTTTGAAATTTTTCCTTTGAACTGCTGCATGATGCGGGAGACCGTAGGGGCGACCTGCGGTCGCCCGTCCAGCAGCTCGATCAGCAGATGAATATGGTCGGGCATGATTGTGGCTTTATGAAGGCAGACACAGGGATAAATGGCTTCCAGACGTTGAAGCTCCTGCTCCACCAGCTTACCCGTGAGGGACAGGGGCGGGCGGCCACAGGTCGCCCCTACGGCAGTATCGATCAAAGAAAGATCCCAAAAAATAGGGGACTTATCCTTCGTACACACCGTGAGGAAATACACGCCCTGCTGACTGTAATCGTACCCCGCAAGGCGGTTTGGCACTCTCGTTTCCATCACTCCGCGGTCACGTCGGCAAACTCCGCATTCAGCAATTTCTGCAGGTCAAAGGGAGACAGCTCCACCTGGGCGCCGATCTTTCCGGCGGAGACGCAGATGGTGTCAAAAAGCTGGGCCGTTTCGTGGAGCACCGTGGGAAACTGCTTTTTCATGCCGATGGGGCTGCAGCCGCCGTGGATGTAGCCTGTCAGGCCCAGCAGCTCCTTCTGGGGGATCATGGCGATGGACTTTTCCCCCACCGACTTGGCGGCCTTCTTCAAATCAAGGTTTTCCGCCACGGGGATATCGAATACATAGTAATTGCCGCTGGCAGCTTTTGTTACCAGCGTTTTGAAAACCTGCTCCACATCCTGCCCAAGGATGTTTGCAACGCTCACCCCGTCGGTGGGGCCGTCGGCAGGGTAGGCGTGGGCAGCATAGGAGATGCCATTTTGGTCGAGGATGCGCATCACGTTTGTTTTATCTTCTTTTTTCTTAGCCATTTTCATCACCCCAAAATCGCAACGCCGCCAAACACAAGGGCGACGCCAAGTGCTGTCAGGAAGGTCAGCGGTTCACCGAACACCGCCACCCCCATCAGGGACGCTACCACCGGCTCAAGGCTTGCAAGGATGGAGGCCTTGCCGCTTTCTACCTTCGACAGCCCTGCCGTGTAGAGAAGATAGGGCAGCACCGTGGAGAGCACCACCAGCGCCAGCGCGGTCAGTGCCATGGAAGGCTTTGCGGCAAAGGCAGTAAAATCGGCGGGGCGGATGAGCAAAAGGGACGCAGGGCCTGCGAAGAGGAAGGTCCAGACCGTGACGGTCATGGAGTCATAGTGGGCGAGGGCGAAGCGGCCGAAGATGGAATAGAGGGCGTAGAAGAAGCCTGCCCCAAGGCCCAGAAGGATGCCGGTGAGGGACACCGTCAGTTCTCCGGAAAAGACGCCGCATACCATGGCGCAGCCCACAAGGGTCAAAAGCAGTGCCGCCACCTTCCGGGCGGTGATAGCCTCCTTCCACAGCACTGCCGAGAGCAACACCACGAAGGAGGGGGCGGTGTAGAGCAAAATGGAGGCCACCGCCAGAGAGCAGAGCTTCTGGCAGGAGAAGTAGCACACGGTGAACACCACCACGCTGATGATGCCGGTCCCAAAGAAATATTTCAGATGCTCCCGCTGTACCCGGAACACCCGCCGGTCTTTGAGGGCGAAGATGGCGCACAGCAGCGCCATGCCGCCGAAGTTCCGCACCGTTACAATGCCGGTGGGGGAGAGGCCACCTGCCATGAGGCGGCGGTTCCAAAGGCCGATGATGCCCCAGAGGGCGGCGGCCGCGAGAATGGAGAGATATGCCCGGCGCTTCACGCCGGTGTCAAAGGTTTGGTTCATCATATCACTTCCCACCCCGGAGTTCGATAATGCGGTCACGGAGAACGGCGGCGTATTCGAATTCCAGCATCTTGCTGGCTTCCTTCATTTCCTTTTCCAGCTTCGCAATCTCGGCACTGCGCTCGGCGTCCGTGAGCTTGCGCTTGCGCTGGCCCCGGATGGTGTCGCCCTCGGCGGTCCTGGAGATCTCCAGCACCTCCCGCACGTCCTTGATGATGGTTTTGGGCACGATGCCGTGTTCTTTGTTGTAGGCATCCTGAATGGAGCGGCGGCGCTCCGTCTCATCCATGGCGGAGCGCATGGAGGCCGTCACTTCATCGGCATAGAGGATGACAAGACCCTCCGCATTTCGGGCAGCGCGGCCGATGGTCTGGATGAGGGAGGTCTCGCTTCTGAGGAAGCCTTCCTTGTCCGCGTCCAGCACGGCAACCAGGCTCACCTCGGGAAGATCCAGACCCTCACGCAGCAGGTTGATGCCCACCAGCACGTCAAATTCGCCAAGGCGCAGGTCGCGGATGATCTCCATGCGCTCGATGGTCTCCACATCCGCGTGCATGTAGCGCACCCGGATGGAGGCGTTTTTGAAATAGGCGGTGAGATCCTCCGCCATTTTTTTGGTGAGAGTGGTGACGAGAACGCGCTCGTTTTTCGCCGCCCGCTCTTTGATCTCCGCCATGAGGTCATCGATCTGCCCGGTGACGGGGCGCACCTCCACTCTGGGGTCAAGGAGGCCCGTGGGGCGGATCACCTGCTCCACGATGTTGTCCGCCCGCTCTTTTTCATAAGGGCCGGGGGTGGCGGAGACGAACAGGGCCTGCCCAATGTGGTCTTCAAACTCGTTGAATTTGAGGGGGCGGTTATCAAAGGCGCAGGGCAGGCGGAAGCCGTAGCGCACAAGGGATTCCTTTCTCGCCCGGTCGCCGTTGTACATGGCCCGCACCTGCGGGAGGGTCACATGGCTCTCATCCACGAAAACGATGAAGTCGTCGGGGAAGAAGTCCAGCAGTGTCATGGGGGCGGAGCCCTTTTCCCGGCTGGAGATGATGCGGGAATAGTTCTCGATGCCGGAGCAGTAGCCAAGCTCTGCCATCATCTCCATGTCATATTCCGTCCGCTGGCGAAGGCGCTGTGCCTCCACCAGCATGTTGTTTTCTTCAAAATAGGCCACCTGTTCTTCCAGCTCCTCACGGATCTGGTGGATGGCGCTTTCCATCTTGTCACGGGTGGTGACATAGTGGCTGGCGGGGTAGATGGCGATGTGGTTCAAATGGCGGTTCACCGTGCCGGTGAGGGGATGGAACTCGCTGATACGGTCGATCTCGTCGCCGAAAAACTCCACCCGGATGGCTTTGTCCCGGTAGTAGGCGGGGTAGATCTCCACCGTGTCGCCCCGGACGCGGAACATGTTGCGCTCAAAGGCGATGTCGTTGCGCTCATAGCGGTTTTCCACCAGACGGCGCAAAAGCTCGTCCCGGTCCCACTCCGCGCCAACGCGAAGGGAGATCACCAGCTTGGCAAAGTCATCCGGCTCGCCAAGACCGTAGATGCAGGAGACGGAGGACACCACGATCACGTCCCGCCGCTCCAGCAGGGCGCAGGTGGCAGACAGGCGCAGCCGGTCGATCTCGTCGTTGGTGGAGGCATCCTTTGCGATATAGGTGTCGGGGTGGGGGATATAAGCCTCGGGCTGATAGTAGTCGTAATAGGATACGAAGTATTCCACGGCGTTTTCCGGGAAAAACTCCTTGAACTCCGTGCACAGCTGGGCGGCGAGGGTCTTGTTGTGGGCCAGCACCAGCGTGGGGCGCTGGAGCCGCTCGATGACCTTGGCCATAGTGAAGGTCTTGCCCGAGCCGGTGACGCCAAGCAGGATCTGCTCCTTGAGGCCCTGCTCAAACCCCTCGGCAAGGGCGGCTATGGCCTGGGGCTGGTCGCCTGCGGGCTGGTAAGAGGATACAACTTTAAATTCCGGCATAGGCGCCTCCTTTCAGCAGTGGTTACGGCAGAAAGCCGGACTGCGCCATGGAGATATAGTCCGCATCGGCGGCAATGATATGGTCGGTGAGGGTGACGCCGATGGTGCTGAGAGCGGCTCTGGCATGGTCGGTGAAGGTATAGTCCTCCTGAGAGGGCAGGGCCACGCCGCTGGGATGGTTGTGGGCAAGGACCACGGTGGTGGCGGAGGTGAGGATGGCGTTTTCCACGATCTGGCGCACATCCACCGCCACGGAGGTGGCACACCCCCGGGACAGCTCCCTGCAGGAGAGGAGCTTGCCCTTGCGGTCGATGCAGAGCTGATAGGCGTATTCCTGCTGCTTGCCGCGAAAGAGGGTCATCACATACGCCCCGATGCGCTCCGGCGTGGTGAGCACGACCTCCTCCTCAGAGAGCACCGCCTCCCGGTAGAGGGGCAGGATCATGTGCAGCAGCACCGCGGCGTTTTCACCGATGCCCTCCACCCGCATCAGATCCTCCACCGGGGCGGAGAGCACGGAAAGAAGGGAGCCGTAGCGCGCCATCAGGGCATGGGCGATGGCGTTGGTGTCCCGCCGGGGGATGGCGTAGTACAAAAGAAGCTCCAGCGCCTCATGGGGCGCAAAGCCCTCCAGCCCCTGGGCAAGAAAGCGGGCGCGCATATTGGCCCGGTGCCCGTCGTGAAGACCCATGGAAGCCCCTCCTTTTCCGGAAATATGGTAGTAGTATATTATACCACGCCGGGGGAGGCTCTACAAGTGGTTTTCGGGAAGGAAATTCTCCTCTGCCGCTTTGGAAAGGGAGTGAAAAAGTTGTGCCGCGGAAAACAAAATCGGTTGACAGAATGACAAAACGGGCATAATATAAAGAGTGGAAAAAGATCGGGAAAAGTGCATAGATCCGGTAGGTAAGGCTACCACTATGGATACGGATCGCTGCCGCAGAGTGATGGAGACATCATGAGAGGGTTTGAACAGGTGCTATCGAACAAGAAGGTATCATCTAACGCGATTTCATTGCCTCGTGGAGTTAAAGCTTGAACGGTGATGGGCCCGGCCCCGCGGGGGGCGGTCTCATTGTAGTCAGTTCCAATCGTACCGGAGGCACGATTGGATTTTTTTGCCCCTGCGGGGCAAACTCTGCGAGGCTGTCATAGCAGTGACTGCGGAGTAACGATAAGAGAGAGGAGGTCGCGCGCCATGTTTGAATTTGAAGAAGAACGTTCCGAGCTGCTGGAAAAAATCGAGGATCTGGTGGAACGAAAATGCTACGCGGAGCTGCGTGACCTTCTGCTGCCTATGGAGGCGGCGGATATCGCCTCCCTCGCCGGCGATGTGGAGGAAAAGCTGCCGCTGCTGTTCCGCCTGCTGCCCAAAGGGCAGGCGGCGGAGGTCTTCGTGGAGCTGGAAAGCGACGAGCAGGAGCTTTTGATCCGGGGCTTTTCCAACACCGAGCTGAAGGAAGTGCTGGATGAGCTCTACCTTGACGATGCCGTTGACATCGTGGAGGAAATGCCCGCCAACGTGGTCCACCGCATTTTGCAGCATACCGACCCCGAAATGCGCAAGAGCATCAATGAAATTCTGAAATATCCTGAGGACTCCACAGGCAGCATCATGACCACGGAGTTTGTGGACCTCAAGGCCACCCTCACCGTGGCGGACGCCCTCAAGCATATCCGCCGCACCGCTCAGGACAAGGAGACCATCAACGTCTGCTATGTGACGGACATTCACCGCCACCTTCTGGGCTGGGTCTCCATCCGGACGCTGCTGCTGGCGGAGGAAGAGGATCTCATCGGTGATATCATGGAGTGCAACTTCATCGCCGTGCAGACGCTGGACGATCAGGAGTCCACCGCTCAGGCCCTGAGTAAATACGACTTCCTGGCCCTGCCCGTTGTGGATACAGAAGGACGCCTTGTGGGTATCGTCACCATCGATGACGCCATCGACGTTATCGAGGAGGAGACCACCGAGGACTTTGAGAAGATGGCGGCTATGCTGCCCTCCGACAAGCCCTATCTCAAAACCGGCGTGTGGGAGACATGGAAGGCCCGCACCCCGTGGCTGATGATGCTGATGCTCTCGGCCACCTTCACGGGCATGATCCTCACCCACTTTGAAAAGTCCCTTGTAGCCTGTGCGATCCTGACCAGCTATATCCCCATGCTCTCGGGCACCGGCGGCAACTCCGGCACCCAGGCCTCCACCGCCATCATCCGCGCCCTGAGCCTTGATGAGGTGCGCTTTGGCGATCTCTTCCGGGTTTTGTGGAAGGAATTCCGGGTGGCGGTGTTCTGCGGCCTCGGTCTTGCGGCGGCAAACTTTGCCAAAATGATGCTGGTGGACCGCTGGCTGCTGCAAAACCCCGCCGTGACGCCCATGGTGGCGCTGGTGGTGTGCGCAACGCTGGTGGGCACGGTGCTTGCGGCAAAGCTGGTGGGCTGCGCGTTGCCCATTCTCGCGGAAAAGGTGGGCTTTGACCCGGCGGTCATGGCCTCGCCCTTCATCACCACCATTGTGGATGCCATTTCTCTGCTGGTGTACTTCCAGTTTGCCAGAATGTTTCTTGGTATCGGATAACATAGGATAAGGAGGATCATTTCCATGAAAAGACGGATCATGTGCCTGCTTTTGACGCTGTGCATGGTGCTGAGCCTGCTGCCGGCATCCGCCCTGGCGGCGGAGGAGCAGGTCTATCTGGCTCTTGGCGACAGTATCTCCAGCGGATATGGCCTGAGTGACAAAACGAAGCGCTTCACCGATCTGGTGGCTGCCGGAAAGGGCTATACCCAGATCAACCACGCCGTGGACGGCAACACCGTTTCCAAAATGCTGGAGACTCAGCTTGCCGGCGGCAGACTGGACGAGGACATCGCAAAGGCTGACTTCATCACCGTCACTGTGGGCGGCAACGACATGCTTGCTCCCGTTTATGTGAAGGTGGCGGAGCGCTACAACTCCCTGATGGGCACCGATATCAAGCCCGACGAGATCACCCAGTTCATGCTCACCGCCAGTCAGGTGCAGAAGCTGCTGATGTTCAGCTCCGTGTGCACGGTTTTGGAGGGTGACAGCAGTGAAGGTCTTCCTCCCTACATCGAGACCCCTGAGTTTGAGGAGTCCCTTGCGGACATGGAGGAGGATCTTGCGCAGCTGATGGACAGCATCCGCGACCTCAATTACAAAGCACATGTGGTCATCACCACCCAGTATCATCCCTACCGCTCCTTCGCTTCCCAGTTTACAGCCCTGGGCGAGCCGCTGGACGAGTGCGCCAAGGCCTTCCGTAAGCTGATCCTTGAGTGCGCCGAGGAATATGACTTCCTTGTGGCAGATGTATACACCGCCTTCCGGGGCAACGAAAAGGCCCTTTGCAACGCAGACCTTGCCACCATGAACCCTGACTTCCATCCCAACGCCGCCGGTCACGCTGTGATCGCCGAGACCATTCTGGCGCTGGAGCTGCCGGAGCGTCCCGAGCAGCCTGAGCAGCCTGAACAGCCCGAACAGCCTGAGGAGCCCGAGCAGCCTGAGCGGCCCGAGCAGCCTGAGGAGCCCGAGCAGCCTGAGCAGCCCGAGCAGCCCGAGCAGCCTGAGCGGCCCGAGCAGCCTGAGGAGCCCGAGCAGCCTGAGCAGCCCGAGCAGCCCGAGCAGCCTGAGCAGCCTGAGGAGCCCGAGCAGCCCGAGCAGCCCGAGGAGCCTGAGCAGCCTGAACAGCCCGAGGAGCCTGAAAAGCCTGAAAAGCCCGATGATGACGATGACGACGATAAGAAACCCAGTCGTCCCTCGTCCTCCGGGTCCTCCGGCGTTGAGAAGTATTACATTGACGCCATTGCCGGAAACGGCGGCACCATCTTCCCCTCCGGCAAGGTGAGTGTGCAGGAGGGCAACAACAAGTCCTTTGCCATCCATCCCCGCAAGGGCTATGAGATCGCTTACCTCGTGGTGGATGGAGAGAAGGTGGCAGCTCAGGATAAATACACCTTCACCAAAGTGGAAGAGGGACATACCATTGAGGTAGTCTTCCGTGTGATGGGCGCGGATAAAAATGTCACCGCCCCCTACAAGGATCTTGCGCCCAACGCGTGGTATCACGAGTATGTGGGCGTCATGCTGCAGCGGGAACTGATGCAGGGCGTGAGCGAGACCGCTTTTGCCCCTGACGATCCTCTCAGCCGCGCCATGCTGGTGCAGATCCTCTACCGCATTGCGGGTGAGCCCAGAGTCTTCTGGCGCAGTGACAGACCGGAATTTGACGATGTGTCCCGCAACGCATGGTACGCCAGCGCCGTGTACTGGGCCTATGATACCCAGATCATTACCGGCAAAAGCGAAAGCATCTTTGATCCAAACGGCAAGGTGAGCCGCGAGCAGTTTGCCACCATTCTCTATCGCTTTGCCCGTTACCGGGGCGACGATGTGCGCATCGGCGACGATGACGGCGTGCTGGCCTTCCGGGATGCCGACTCCATCAGCAACTATGCCGTGGTGGGTATGCAGTGGGCCATCAGCGAGGGATTGTTCTCCGGCGTGTCCGAGGGGTATCTTGCTCCCCGCATGAACGCTACCCGCGCCCAGGCGGCAAAGCTTTTGTACCATTTTCTGTGATTCTGTTACCCTTCCGCTTCTTCTTTGGGGCGGAAGGGTAAAGCATATCTTCTGGCGGGGAAAGGTGTATGTGATGTTTAACTTTTTTGTTGATGAAGCTGCCCGGGCGGGGGATTCCTTCCGCATTTCCGGCAGCGACTATAACCATATCCGCAATGTGCTGCGGATGAAGACAGGGGACGTGTTTCTCGTCAGCTGCGGCGGCGGAAGCCACCTGTGCGAGCTCACGGGCTTTGAGGAGGAGAGCGTCATCGCCCAGGTGAAGGAGGAGCACTATCAGGATACGGAGCTTTCCGTGGAGCTCCACCTCTTTCAGGGTCTTCCCAAAAGCGACAAGCTGGAGCTCATCATTCAAAAGTGCGTGGAGCTGGGCGCTGTCTCCATCACCCCTGTGGAGATGAAGCGCTGCGTTGTGAAGCTGGAGGAGAAGAAGAAAAAGTCCCGCCGGGAGCGCTGGCAGGCCATTGCCGAAAGCGCCGCCAAGCAGTCCAAGCGCAGCCGTGTGCCGGAGGTGGGAGAGGTCCTGCCCTATCGGGAGGCCATCAGGGCGGCGGGAGAGATGGATGTTTTTCTCCTGCCCTATGAAAATGCGCGGGGCATGATGGCCACGAAGGAAGCGCTCTCGTCCATCCGCCCCGGCATGAAGGTCGCCATCCTCATTGGCCCTGAGGGGGGCTTCGACCCCAAAGAGGTGGAGGCGGCAGAAGCGGCGGGAGCAAAGCGGATCTCTTTGGGTCAGCGCATCCTCCGCACGGAGACTGCCGCCATCACTGCCGTTGGCATGTGCATGCTCCATGTGGAAATGAATTTAGGCGGTGAGGAAGCATGAAACAGCTGCCTGCGGCCTTTGCCGCGCGGATGGAGAGCTTGCTGGGGGAGGAATATGCAGACTATCTCGCCTCTTTCGATCAGCCTGCCGTCCGCTCCTACCGCATCAATACCAACAAGATCAGCGTGGAGGACTTTGACGCCATCAGTCCCTTCGGTACAGAGCCTGTCCCCTACGTCCCCACGGGGCGGTATCTCGATTATGACAAGGTGGGCAACCACCCCTTCCACCATGCCGGCATGGTCTATGTGCAGGACCCCGGCGCCATGGCCCCTGCCGAGTGCGTGGAGGTGGAGCCCCACTGGCGTATTCTGGACCTGTGCGCCGCCCCCGGCGGCAAAACGGGGCAGCTGCGCAACAAGCTGGGGGAGGAGGGCGTCCTCGTTTCCAACGAGATCATCTCCTCCCGCTGCCGCATCCTCACCGGCAATGTGGAGCGCATGGGCTTTCGCAACACCGTCACCACCTGCCTGCCCCCCGCGAAGCTGGTGAAGCTCTTCCCCAAGACCTTTGACCTCATCATGGTGGACGCCCCCTGCTCCGGCGAGGGAATGTTCCGCAAGGATGAAAACGCCATCGCTGAGTGGAGCGAGGAGAACGTCCTCCACTGCGCCAAGCGGCAGACGGAGATACTGAACTGTGCTGTGGAGGCGCTGCGAAGCGGCGGCACTGTTGTTTATGCCACCTGCACCTTCTCGCTGGAAGAAAATGAGATGGTCATTGACCGCTTCCTTACGGAGCATCCGGACTTTGCCCTCCTTCCCGTTCCCGAGAGCGTCCGCGCCTATACGTCCGACGGCGTGGCCTTTGATGGCTGCCGGAGGGAAAACATCTCCCATGCCCGCCGCTTCTATCCCCACAAAAGCAGGGGAGAGGGGCAGTTTATGGCGGTGCTGCGTCACAACGCCGCGGCAGAGCGTCCCGCCCCCGCCCAAAGGCGGGCGGAAAAGGTGGATGGCGTCGTCACCGCCTTTTTGAAGGACACCCTCACGGAATATGACAGCGCTCATGTGCGCACCTATCACGGTAATCCCGTCTATTTTACCCCTGATATGGACATTCCCGACCGCGCCGCCTTTTCCTGCGGCGTCACCATCGGGGAGGTGCGGAAAAACTACCTCCAGCCCCACCACCAGTTCTTCATGGCGCTGGGCCATCTCTTCCGGCGGAAGATCGAGCTGGAGGCGGACAGTGAAGCTATGGAGCGCTACCTCCGGGGAGAGGAGATCGCCGTGGAATGCGAAAACGGCTGGGCGGTCATCACCACCGCCGGCTGCACTGTGGGCGGTGTGAAGGTGGTGAACGGCCGGGCCAAGAACCACTACCCCAAGGGCCTGCGAAAATTCTGATATCCGAGACTGTCGAAAAACCTGCGGGTTTTTCGACAATAGGCAAAGAAGAAGGTAAAAGTGCTGTTGAACTTGTACTCACTAAACTTCACGCTGGTGGAAAGTTCGGTGATGGGGGCTACAAAATTTCAGGTGGTCTTCACGGTGTTGGTCTTTCTTGCG
>JAFQRI010000104.1 GCA_017410185.1 Oscillibacter sp.
CTCCCCCGCCCAGCCGTGGAAACCCACCCGCAGCGCTGTGGGCGGCCCCGATTTCTCCGAGGTCAAGGGCCAGGAGGAGTCCAAGCGTGCGCTGGAGATCGCCGCTGCCGGCGGCCACCATATTCTGATGACGGGCAGCCCGGGATCGGGCAAATCCATGATGGCCAAGCGCCTGCCCTCCATTCTCCCCGATCTCACCCGGGAGGAGGCACTCTCCTGTACCGAGGTCTATTCCGTCATGGGTCTCACCAGCCGGGAGCAGCCCATGGTGCTCAACCGCCCCTTCCGCTCCCCCCATCACACCGTATCCACCGCCGGCATGGCGGGCGGCGGCAGCAATCTGCGTCCCGGCGAGATCTCACTGGCTCACAACGGCGTGCTCTTTCTGGACGAACTTCCCGAATTCAACCCCGAAGTGCTGGAGGTGCTCCGCCAACCGCTGGAGGACGGTCAGACCCAGATCACCCGGGTCTCCGGCTCCGTCACCTACCCCAGCCGCTTTATGCTGGTGTGCGCCATGAACCCCCGCAAATGCGGCTGGTACGGCCATCCCAGCGGACGGTGCACCTGCACGCAGGCCTCCGTCCAGCGATACCTCAGCCGCCTGTCCGGCCCCATGCTGGACCGCATTGATCTGTGCGTGGACGTACCGGCTCTGGACTACGATGAACTTGCCGGCAACAGACCGCCTGCCGAGTCCTCCGCCGAGATCCGCGCCCGCGTCAATGCCGCCAGAGCCGTTCAGACCGCCCGTTTCGGCCCCGACGGCCCCACCTGCAACGCCCACATGGGCCCCAGAGAGCTGAAGGAATACTGCCGGCTGGATGAAAGCTGTCAGGAACTGATCCGGGGCGCTTACGAAAAACTGGGTCTTACCGCCCGCAGCTACGACCGCATTCTCCGTGTGGCACGCACCATTGCCGATCTGGACGGCGCTGAGCACATCGAACTGCCCCATCTGGCAGAAGCACTCCAGTATCGCCCGCCGGAATATCTCAGCATCTGAACATAAAAAAGTGTCTTCGACACATCAACACCCCCGGCCCCTCAATCTTTGAGGGGTGACGGGCACGGAAGTCCGGCAGAAATGCCGGGCTTCTTTTTTGCGTCATCATCTGGTATGCTTTATCTATGAACATCTTACAAGAGATTTTTTGTGATCATTTCGAAGAAATTGAATACACCTGCCATCCTCGCGATGTCGAAATGGAAAACATCGAGAAGATGATCCACTGCGGCGATCCTTCCTTCGGCGGAGCTCTTTACTGTTGCCCGAAGTGCGCTCAGACCAAGTTTGTCCCCTTCCGTTGTCGCAGCCGCTTTTGTCCTACCTGCGGTGCTCTCTATTCCATCAAGCGCACCACCGCAATGTCCTTTAAGCTTATCGCTGCTCCTCACCGCCACTGTGTCTTCACCATCGCCGAAGAGCTCCGTTCTCTCTTCCTGGTTGATCGATCTCTCCTAAGTCTGCTCTTCTCTGCCGTGAATCAAGTCATCTCTCGCCTCTTCTATGACCTGAACCACTCCAGACATTTTGTGCCGGGCTTTATCTGTGTCCTTCACACCTTCGGCCGTGATTTAAAATGGAATCCCCATATTCACTGCCTTGTCTCCGAAGGCGGCATCGATAAGTTTGGCCTCTGGCGTTCCGTTTCTCACTTCAACTATTCCTTCCTCCGCCATGCTTTCCAAACCGTCCTCCTCAATTTGCTTCAGCAGAAGCTTCCGCCTGAATTCAAACGCCTCAAAGCTGCCATTTATCGCAATTCCAAAAACGGTTTCTACGTTTACGCTAAGAGCAACAAATGCAATCCTTCCTCTATCCTCAACTACATTGGCCGCTATCTTGGCCGTCCCGTTATTGCCACTTCCCGCATCGACTCCTATGACAAGGTTGCTGATACTGTTACCTTCCACTACAACAGACATGAAGATGATCTCCTTGTTCATGAGACCATTCCTGCTATGGACTTTATCAAAAGACTCATGCGCCACATCCCTGAAAAACATTTTAAAATGATCCGTTATTACGGCATCTACGCTCGACATCGCCATTCCGATTCCCGTATCCGCAGAGCTATTCCCAAAGAGAAACATAAAGCCTTTGCCCTCTTCGCTTCCTGGAGAGCTGCCATCATCTCTGCCTTCGGTTATGACCCTATTGCTTGTCCCTCTTGCGGTTCCACCATGGCGGTCCTTGACCTATTTTATAAACATCATAGAGTTTCTCTTGAAGACCTCTATGAGAAGGCAAAACGAAAATTCCGTCTTGCTCATCCCAACGTTTTCCCCTCTTTGCATCGCCATGTTTCTGTGCTATTATCGCCTTACAGAAACAATTTTGGAGGTGCCTACTTTGCCAAAAGATCCTATTCTCCTTCGCTTGGAATACATTAAGAATCCCCCTGAGGGTCTCTCCGCCGATGATATCCGCAATATGTCTATCGAGGAACTCCTCGATTTAGACTACTTCCTAAATGAAGATCCTTTTGCTTTTGACGAGCCTGGTGCTGATCTCTTTTTCTGATCGGTCTCGTCTGGGTTCTTTTTGCCCTGGGGCGCGCCCCCAGGGCTTTTGCTATTTCATCCGAACCGAGCAATTTCCTATAAAGCAAAAAACCGGCGTCAGCTGACGCCGGTTTTTTTGCGTTTCAGGAACGAGAACTTTGTTTCGGAACACAGCACCGCCATAAAAATCAGCAGAAATCCAATGTACATGAACGCTGTGGGACTCTCCTCGGTAAACACCACCGAAAACGCCACCCCGAAGGGCGCTTCCAGCGCCAGCAGCACCGCGGCGGAGGAGGGATTGGTATACTTCTGCCCGATGTTCTGGAACAGCAGCGCCAGCGTGGTGGCAGCCACCGCCAGATAGATCAGCGACCACCATGCGGCAGCGGGAAGTCCATCCGTGGGCAAACCGTTTTCCAGCAGCGTTCCCACCCAGCAGCACACAGCCGTGGTGCCGAACTGGATCACTGTCAGGGTAAACACGTCTCTCCCCCGGGTAAATTTGGAGGTCGCAACGATGTGGCAGGCATACAGCACGCCGCTGATCAGGGTCAGGACATCGCCCAAGCCCAGAGAAAAGCCGCCGTCCCAGGACACAAAGCCGATTCCAATAATACAGACCACCGCCGCCGCCACGTTGTAGCGATCCGGGCGCAGACGATCCACGATCCAGTAGAGAAAGGGTACCAGCACGCAATACACGGCGGTAAAGAAGGCGTTCTTTCCGGGGGTAGTCCGCATCAGACCCAGATTCTGCACGGTGTAGGCGGCATAGAGGAAAATACCCATCACCGCACCCCGCCACCAGTAAGAGCGGTTCACTTGTTTCCACCGTTTCCGGAACACCAAAGCAAGCACCACGGCAGCGATCGTAAACCGGAACGCCAGCAGGAACTGGAGA
>JAFQRI010000105.1 GCA_017410185.1 Oscillibacter sp.
ACCATGTCTGCAGCCGCCTCCGGCGGTCTGGTGGGTATGGGTGCGGGAAACGGCTGGCTCCACCGCATTGCAGCTGCCGATACCGACCTTGTCTTCGGCATGCTCTGTGAAGAGTGGGGCCTTGTCATCGCCTTGTTTGCAGTAGCTTCCATCGTTACATTGGCCTTTTTCACGGTACGCATCCTGCGGGTGGGCCGCTCCAGCTTTTATACCATCGCCGCCTGCGCGGCAGGCTCTTTGATGGTGTTTCAGACCTGTCTGAATGTCTTTGGCGCAGTGGATCTGCTGCCGCTTACAGGCGTGACCTTCCCCTTTGTTTCCAACGGTGGCTCCGCCATGATGTCCTCCTGGGGCCTGCTTGCTTTTCTCAAAGCTACAGATACCCGGGAAAACGCCAGCTTTGCCATCCGTCGTTCCGCCCGCCGGAAGCTGAGGGAGGACGCCCGGCAGCGCATAAGTTCCACCGACCACCTTTTTGAACAGGAGGATGAGGATGAAGAAGATTGAACGCCGGGCCGTGGTCTGCATCATTCTGGCTCTGGCCCTGACCTTCGGCATGGGCGTATTTCTCTTTCGCTATTTTACCAGCGGCAGCAAATGGGCCTCTTCTGCTTTCAACCGCCATCTTTACAACACCTCCGGTGTTCTCGCCTCCGGCACGGTGCTGGATCGTGACGGAGATATTCTTTCTGAAGTGGCGGACGGGGCGCGCACCTACTACCCCAACGAGATCGTCCGCAAGGCTACTCTCCATGCGGTAGGCGATCTACACGGCCGCATCGGTACCGGTGCCCTGAATGCTTTCGCTGATGAATTGACCGGCTATAGCCTTCTCGGCGGTGCTTACAACGCAAGCAAGGGCAAGGAGATGTACTTAACGATCGATGCCCGCTATAACTATGAAGCCTATCAGGCTTTGAACGGAAAAAGCGGCACGGTGGCAGTTTACAATTACAAAACCGGTGAAATTTTATGTATGGTCTCCGCCCCCAGCTATGATCCTCTCTCCGTTCCTGCAGATATTGAAACCAACGAACGCTATGATGGCGCCTATCTCAACCGCTTCCTCTCCTCCACCTTTACCCCCGGCTCTGTTTATAAAACTGTGACGCTGGCGGCAGCGCTGGAAGCTCTGAGTGATGTGGAAAGCCGCACCTTCCTCTGCGAAGGCAGTATCCGGATCGACGGTGAGGAGATCGTCTGCTCCGGTGTGCATGGCGAGCAGAACCTTAGGCAGGCCTTCGCCAACTCCTGCAACGTTGCTTTTGCTCTGCTGGCACAGGAAGTGGGGGCCGAGTCTTTGCGCCGGCAAACAGAAAAAGCAGGGCTCACCTCCTCTTATTCCGTAGATACTCTCCCTACGGCCAAAGGCAGTTTTTCCTGGGAAAACATTACCCCTGCCTCCCTTGCCTGGGCCGGTGTTGGACAGTATAAAAATCAGGTAAACCCCTGCGCGCTGATGGTTTATATGGGGGCCATCGCAAACGGCGGCAAGGCCGCTGAACCCATTCTGATCCAAAAGACTGTGAATACGCTGGGCCTTTCCTCGCTTCCCAACCGCGCCGGAAAAACAGCTGCCCTCATCAGCAGCGACACCGCTCAGACGGTAGCAGAAATGATGGCCTATAATGTGGAAGCCACCTATGGAACTTCCCGCTTTCCCAACATGGATATCTGTGCAAAATCCGGAACGGCAGAAGTGGGCCCTGACGAGGCACCTCATGCGTGGTTTACCGGATTCCTGCGGGATGTCGAAACGCCCTATGCCTTTGTCGTTCTGGTGGAACATGGCGGGGGCGGCAGCAGCGTGGCCGGCAGTGTTGCGGGAAAAGTTCTGGACATTATGGTCAATGGGTATTAAAATAGAGAAAAAAACAGGAGCGCTTCCATGAAAAACGGATTTTTCCTCAGCCCCGACAAGCTCAACCGGGGCTATGTGATCTCGGCATTGGGCTTTCTTCTCTATCTGGCAGTTTCCGCTCTGGCAGGACAGGGCGCTGCGGGGGTCGTCGCCATCCCCTTTGCCCTGTTCTCCGCCTATGTATTTCTTTCTGTGAATGCAGCACGAAAGATGGACAAGGAGAGCGCAGGATATAATCTGCTCTGGGGCTGCGCCGCACTGACTCTTCTGCTGGGTACCTGTGCAGTTTTGAGCATCAAGCTCTGGCTTGGTCTTTGAGAAAAGGAGTCGGCATCCTTTTATGCGGAACTCCGCAACTGCTTTCGGAAGGAAAGGATCCCCTGCATGATAGAGCACAATAAATTTTTTTGGATGAGGTGGATGCTCTGCGGCGCACTGATCGGTGCCGGCGGTATCTTGCCGGGGGTATCCGGCGGCGTACTGGCAGTGATCTTCGGCATCTACCGTCCTTTTATGGAGATCCTGACCTCCCCCCGTCAGGGTCTTTCCAGATACTGGCAGGGCATTGTTCCCCTCGCTATCGGCTGGTGCGCAGGTTTTCTGTCATTTGCCAAAGGCCTTTCCATTGCTTTCAGTTCTCATGAAACAGTGATGATCTGGCTCTTTATCGGTCTGATCTGCGGAACACTGCCCTCCCTTTTGCGGGAAGCCGGCAAGGAGGGACATCCCAAAAGCGGATGGTTCAGCATGGTCTTTTGCGCAGCGGCAGGTCTTTTTACCCTTTACTATGTTAACCATATTGCCGACATTCAGGTTCAGCCCCATTTCGGCTGGTATAATTTCTGCGGCGTGCTGCTGGGCATCGGCATCATCGTGCCGGGTCTTACCACCTCGCCGGTATTGATGGCCCTTGGCCTCTACCGCCCCATGCTGGAGGGTCTTGCCCGTCTGGATCTGGAAATTCTTCTCTCTTGCCTGCCGGGTCTTCTCATCACGATGATACTTCTTGCCCGCTTTGTAAACTGGATCTTCCGGCGGTATTATGCCGCGGCTTTCCATGGGATTCTCGGCATTGTGGCCGCCTCCACCCTCTCCATCATCCCCCTGTCCTATTCCGGCTTCAGCGAACTTTTTCTATCCTTCTCCGCAGCTGTAGCCGGGGGGCTTCTGGCAATGCTTCTTGGACGGTTAGAGGAAAAAAGTGACGTCTGAGCAGGAAAAATACCATCCTTTTTCCCTTTTTTCCTGGCACCTTATCTTCGTTTTTGGGAAATTGCCCATTTAACTCTTGACCTTCCCTCTCAAATCCTTTAAAATATTAAGCTGTATTATGATTATTTTATACACGGGGACAGTTTCCCCGTGTATCTTAACGAAAGGCCGATCAGTACCATGAAACATCCCTACAAGACACGGGAAGGCGGCGCTACTGTCACCATTTTCGTGCCCTACGATTGCAAGAACCATTGCCCGTTTTGCATCAATAAAGGCGAGTATGCGGACATGACAGGCTTCTCTCTGGAGAAGATCTGTGAGAGCATCCGCCGAATGGATTCCATCACCCCCTATTGCGACTTTGTTTTCACCGGCGGCGAACCTTTCGCCGATATCGAGAAGCTCCAGATCATGCTGGATCAGATCCCCACCACCCACAAGGTCTATATCAACACCACGCTCCCCGTTTCCGAGCATCAGAGCGAGGAGGATATTTTGGCCTTTGTGGAGCGGAACAAGCACAAGATCACCTGCATCAACGTTTCCCGCCATATGCAGCGTTATGTGGTGGAGTCCAACGACGATCTTCTCCGCCGCCTGCCTGTCCGCTTCCGCATCAACTGCGTTCTCTACAAAAACTATCCCGCCGAGGGCCTGATCCCCTATATGGAGCGTTTTCTGCAGGTGCCCGGCGCCTCCATCCAGTTCCGCTTTGACTATACTGCCACCACTCCCGAAAACCTCTATGAGGAGGAAGGCGACAAGATCCTTGCGGATCTCAAGAGCATTGCCCGCTATACCGGCCTTGACGGCTGCCGTATGCGTAACGGCTTCCACTTTGAGTACAAGGGCATGGAGCTTACTTATCACAAGACCCTTCCCTATTCCACCATCGTGGAGACCGATCCCGCCGATGGTGTGACCTACGACATTCTGTATGATATCCTCATCAAGCAGACCGGCGCCATCCATTCTGACTGGACCGGCGTGGAGCTGGACGTGGATGCCTATGAAAAGGTGGTTTTTGAGCCTTACGATCTCAAGTGGCTCGTGCGTAACTGACATCAACAAAGGCGGCGGAATCTTCCGCCGCCTTTTCTGATCCTGACTGGAGGTAACAAACATGAAAGAGATCCAAACCGTTGGCATTTTCGGTCTGGGCGCTCTGGGCACCCTCTATGCCCGCCTGCTCACCCACGGTCTTGGGAAAGAGCAGGTTCTTGTTCTGGCAGACGCAAAGCGCATTGCCCGGTATGAAAGCGAGGGCATCTACTATAACGGCGAGCGCTGCGACTTCCGGTATGTGAATGTTGAAACCCATACAGAGCCGCTGGATCTGCTGCTGTTTGCGGTGAAATTCGGCGCGCTGGAAACTGCCATGGAACGCTGCCGCCATCTTGTAACGCCGGAAACCACCCTCATTTCCGTTCTCAACGGTGTCAGCAGCGAGGAGGTGCTGGGCCACACCTTTGCCCCGGAGCAGATCGTCTGGTGTGTCGCCCAGAAGATGACTGCCCGGAAGGAGGGCAATCAGGTCACCGTCCGTCCCGAGGGAGAGTTGGCTCTTGGCATTCCTGAAGGCTATGATCCCAAACATCTCCGCCGCGTCACCACCCTGTTCGATTCCATTGCCTTCCCCTATTCTCTTCCCGCCGATATCCGCACCCACATGTGGAGCAAGCTGCTTTGCAACGTAGGCACCAATCAGCCCACCATGGTCTTTTCCTGCGGCTTCGGTGCGCTGCAGCAGCCCGGCAAGCCCCGGGAGATCATGTTTGCCTCTATGCGGGAGGTGGTGCAGGTAGCCAATGCCGAAGGCATCCCCCTCAGCGAGGAGGATGTGGCCCACTGGGTCAGCATCGTGGACGCATTTCCCCCTGACAGCGAGACCTCCATGCGGCAGGATGGAAAGAACCGCCAGAAAAGCGAGGTGGAGCTTTTCGCCGGAACCATTCGCCGCCTTGCCGCCAAGCACGGCATCTCCGTTCCTGCCAACGACTGGCTCTATGAGCAGGTACAGAAAATCGAAGCTGAATATTAAATGATGAAGACACCCGTTTCCGGGTGTCTTCTCTTTATCCGCGCAGATAAATATGCTTTCCGCCGTCGTAGGCTTTCACGGTGCCGATGCGCTGGGCACTGGGCACACACCCTTTCAGCTCTTCAAAAAGAGCGTCGGCATCCTCCGGATGGACGGCGATCAAAAGACCGCCGGCTGTCTGGGGATCGTAAAGGATATCCTGCTGGCACAGCTCCGTTTCACCGCAGTCCACCTCGCTCTCCGCAAAAGCGCGGTTACGGTACATCCCTTCCGGGAGGATGCCCATGCGGGCAAGCTCCACAGCCTCGTCGATCATATCAATCCCGGAAACATGGAGCTCCAGCACAGCGTTGCTGCCCTGCGCCATTTCACAGGCATGGCCCAGCAAACCAAAGCCCGTCACATCCGTGCAGGCATGGACACGATACTTCACCATGGCGTCCCGGGCCGACTTATTCAGCGTCGTCATCAACCGGAAAGCCAGTTCCATATTCTCTTGGGAAACCATCTCCGCCTTTGCGGCTGTGGTGAGAACACCGATGCCAAGAGGCTTGGTCAAAAGAAGGACATCCCCTTTCTTTGCACCGGAATTGGTCAGCACACAGTCAGGATGAACAAAGCCGGTGACCGCCAGACCGTATTTCGGCTCCTCGTCCAGAATACTGTGACCGCCTGTAATGAGCGCGCCAGCCTCATAGACCTTATCATAGCCGCCCCGCAGCATTTCATGGACGGCTTCCTTCGGCATATCCCCGGGGACCGCCATGATATTCAAACACAGCTTCGGCTCACCGCCCATGGCATATACATCGGAAAGGGCGTTGGTCGCCGCGATCTGACCAAAGAGATAGGGATCATCCGCAATGGGCGGAAAGAAATCCACCGTCTGCACCAGCGCCAGATCCTCAGAAACCCTGTAGACGGAGGCATCATCACTTTTATCAAAGCCCACCAGCAGATTGGGGTCCTGATGGACACGGATCCCCTCCAGAAGCTGAGAGAGAACGCCTGCCCCCACCTTCGCGCCGCAGCCAGCGCACCGGGCAAGCTTTGTCAGCTTCACTTCATTTTCCGCCATCTTCTCTCTCCTTCCTCCGCGCCGTGAGGCACAGCACTCCTTCCAGAACACCGCCACCCACAGAAAGTGCCTTGTCGCTTACGGTGTAACAGTGTTCTACTTTACATCTTGGGTCAATATCTCCGGCTTTCATACCGGCATGGACCAGTGTTCCTTCTGCCAAAATTCCTCGCAGGACCCCCGCCAGCGTGCAGATCATGGGGATGCCGTTCACCGTTGCGGCCACCTCTCCTTCCTGCACCTGCTGGCCGATCTCCATCAGCGGATGGAATACGCCGTCTGCCGGAGCGCGCAGGACGCGCTCTCCCGAAAAGCCGCCAATAAGCCCCGGGATACCGGTGTTGGGCAGGGCGGAACCTTCATAATAGGTCCTTCCCAGCGTGTGTCCCCGCATAGTCTCCACCACAGCGTGGCAATCCTCCCCCACCGTGAAGCCGGGGCCCACACCGATGACCGCAGGGGCGTCGGTGATACGGGTACCAAGATTCCGCTTGGCAAGGATCGCATCCACCACAGCATCCGGCTTGATCTGAGAGATACAGCATCCCTCCGGATCGGACAGCACAGGAATCACACCCTCCCCCAGCATCTCCAGCGCCTCCTGCGCCGTTTCTGCCCGGCGGGCAGTGATCTCCTCCACCCTGGTTTCTCCCTGCACAATGGCTGTGGAAAAAGCCACCGTGCGGCGAATAGCGGTGGGTTTTTCAATATCTGTCATAATAACGGCGATACCGGCACGGTGAAGCCGCAGTGCGATGCCGCTGGCAATATCACCGGCACCCCGGATCAGAACAAGCATGGATAGATCTCTCCTTTTTGAATACTGCCCAACACCACCGGGCAATTCATAAGCCCAGCGAAGCACCGGGCCTGCGTAAGGGCGGTCTCCGCCTGATTGACAAATATTTTTTGGTGCAGTCCTTCTTTTTCGATCACCCGGGCCGCCGCTTCCGGTGTCACCGGGTCTTCCGGACGCAACCCCGCCAGATGGCTATAGCGTTCCGGTCGGTGCGCTGCATCAGCGATCCGTTCTCCAAAGCCGGAGGCTCCCAGCACCAAAATCACTTCCCCCGCCTCCGGCGGGATCACCGGCTCATGGGAGGCATGGGCCTTCATGGGCCGTCCCGCAGAGCCGTCGGCTTCCACCAGCACATAGTCGAATCGCTCTGCCAGCTCCGCAAGGGGCACTTCCGGCACCGTGAGCTTTCCATTCTCACCCGGCGTTCCCATGCAGAGGAGTCTTTCTTTCTCCGCGTCCAGTTCTTCCCGCGTGTATACCGTGGGGATGCCGGGAAAGGGCCGGATCTTCGTGGTGGTACAAAGGAGGACTGATGCATTTTCTGCCAGTTCCTCGCCCAGCCGCCGCAGCAGCGAGGTTTTTCCGCCGCCGCCGATCACGGCGGTGATCCCCGGCGTGATCTTTAAAGCCTCCGTAAACATCCCTTTCCCTCCATTCTTTTGTAACAGGATACCATTTTCAAAAATTCCCGTCAACCAAAAGACCCACCCGTTTCCGGGTGGGTCAAGGTTTTATTCAGCCGGTTCAGAGGGCTCATCCAGAGGCTCATCCTCGGGGAGGGGGATCAATCCGCCGAAGCTGGGGTCATAGTCGGGATGGCTGGGGTCGGTAATGATATTGCCCCAGTCCTCAGGATCGCCCCACGCCTCAGGCCATTCGACCCAATCCTGCCAGTCGTCAGGCCACTGGGGGAACAGAGGCGCGCTCTGGTGAACGGGACAGCCGATCACCTCAGGATAGATCTCCGTTCCGTCCTCTGCAATGGTAGGCCGCAGGCCCGCTGCCCGCTCAAGGCCAGCAATGGTAAAGAGATCGTCTTCCGCCACGATGTCGGGGCCGTAATCCACGCGTTCGCAGTTCAAGGCACTCTTTTGCACCGTGTCAGTGCAATACTCCGTGGCAAGGCACTGACCCTCGGGACAATAGCTGATATAGGAGTGGAGCGTACACTGCTCAGTAGGTCCGGTCCCCTCCACCACCTGTTTCGTGGTCAGACGGTTTCCGCGGATATCCGCTGTACAGGCATCGCCCGCCAGCATGCCGCTGTCCATACAGACGGTCACAGTCTCCAGCTTGGAGCCTTCCACCGTGGGGAAGTCTTTATATTCCAGATCCTCATGGATCTGCTGCATGACCTTCTTCCACATGGTAATGGCAGGGTTGCCGCCGGAATAGCTGATCTTGGCGTTGAGGCGATAGCCCGTCCACACAGCGGCGGAATAATAAGGCGTGAAGCCCGCAAAGTAACGGTCGAAGTTATCGCTGGTGGTGCCGGTCTTACCCGCAATGGGCATACCGCTGAACTTGGCCTGGGTACCGGTACCGGCATTGACGGCGTTTTGCAGCATCTGGGTCATAAAGTATGCGGTAGTCTCCTTCATGGCCACGCGGCTGTTGGATTCCTTTTCCAGAATGATCTCCGTCTCATCCGCATTGGTCACGCGGAGATAGGTTCTGGGCTCATGATACACACCGCCGTTGGCAAAGGCCGCATAAGCCGCCGCCATCTCCACGGTGTTCAAACCATAAGTCAGACCGCCAAGGCCCAGAGAGGACAGGTTCATGTCCTCGGGGACCAGATTCAGCCCAAGATTCTCTGTTGCAAAGGTAAAGGCCTCCGCAAGGCCGCCTGCCTGCAGGGACTGCAGTGCAATGGTATTGATGGAGTGCTGCACACCGGTCTTGATATCCACATAGCCGCGATACTTGTTGGGAGAGTTCTTGGGCCAGGGATTATCCTCCAGCAGCTGGATGGGATAATCGTCAAAAGTGGTTGCGGGCGTGATGGAACCGGAATCCAGTGCGGGAGCGTAGGCCGTGAGGGGCTTCATGGAAGAACCCACCTGACGGCGGTCTGTTGCATAGCTGGTGATGAGGTTGCCGCTCTTTTCACCCATATCGCCCACAATGGCGACAATATTGCCGGTGGAGGGCTCCACGATAGTGATACCGGAGCGAATGATCTGACCGTCCCGGCTGGTGAGATCCAGATTGCTGCGGTCCTCATAAACAGACTCGGCAATACGCTGGATCTTGGGGTCCATGGTGGTATAGATATGGAAGCCGCTGGAGTACATCATGGTACGGGCGGCGCCCTCGGAGATCTCGTACTTGGCGGCAAGATCCTTGGAAACATCCCAAATGACCTGCTCAACGAACCAGTCGTTGATCTTCAGGCTGTCATCCTTACCCACGATCTCATCAGAGGAGGTGGAACCATCGGTAAACTGGAGGACCTCGTCGCAGGCAGCGCGATATTCGGCCTCCGTGAGATAGCCAAGACCTGTCTCAGGATCGTACATTTTCCAGAGGATCGTCTCCTGACGACGCTTATTCATCTCGCGGGCGGTGGTCACAGTACCCTTTTCGGAGTTGGTCAGGGTCACAGTGGACATGGGGCCATAGATAGAGGGGTTATTGGTGATGGCCACAAGACAGGCACATTCCGCCGTGGTAAGGTCGGAAACATCCTTACCGAAGTAATACTCTGCGGCAGCCTGCACGCCGTAGCAGCGCTTGCCAAGATAAATGTTGTTCAGATACAGCTCCAGAATCTGCATCTTATCATAGTTCTTCTCGAACTCCAACGCGCGGAAGATCTCGCGGATCTTACGGTTGACGGTGCCGGCATTATCCTCCGTGATGTTCTTGAGCATCTGCTGGGTGATGGTAGAGCCGCCGTAAGTGTTGCTTCCATCGCCGAAGAACTTCAGCGTCGCACCGAGGGTACGCTGCCAATCCACACCTTCGTGCTGGAAAAAGCGCTCGTCCTCAATGGCCACGGCAGCCTTCCACAGCATGTCCGGCATCTCTTCGATACCCACATATTCGCGGTTCTGATCGCCGTAGATGCTCTGATACTCCACCCACTCTCCGGTCTGGCGGTCCTGATAGTAGATGAAGGAGCTCAACTGCATGGTGTAATCCTCCGCACGGACCTGCAGCGTGGGGGCAAGGGTGGTATCCACATAATTCATGAAGATCCACAGCACCATGGCCGCAGTGCATCCGCCCACCAGGATCATTGTGAAAAGCAGCCGGAACAGCGCCCCGATAAAGCTCAGCGCACCGCGCTTTTTCCGCTTTTTAGGGGCAGGCTTTCCACGCCGCATATTCTCCTTTTCCAAATTGCGTTACCTCCTTACAGGATCATAAGGCTCTGCGGGCATTCCGCAAAAACCTGCAATACTCCATAGTATCCATGATACTATCTATTGTACCACCCCCTGTCAACATTGAAAATGTCCATTTTTATCAAAAACAAGAATATTCTATCCATATTTTTTTAAATTAAAGTAATTTTATGATCTTTTCCGAAACTTTCAGTCCGAGTATTCCACCCCTTTTCCGCTTGCATTCCTCCACAACATCAGTTAAAATAAAACCAACGAAACCTAAAGGAGGATTCTATCCATGCATGAAGATAACGAGCCCATTTTTATCACCTTGACCGATGAGGATGGCCAGGAATTTGAACTGGAGTTCCTGTCTGATCTGGAATACCAGGGCACTGCCTATAAGATCTTCCAGACCACGGAAAGCGAAGACGAGGAAGCCGATGAAGACGAGGGCGGCCTTGTCATTATGAAAGTGATCGTGGAAAACGGCGAGGAGATCCTCTCCCTGCCTGACAGTGAGGAAGAGGCCGAGGCCGTTTACGAGCTGTTTATGGAAGAGCTGTTTGCCGAGGAGGAAGAGGAATAACATTCCCTCTTGCATCACAGCTGAAAATATGGTAATAATAAAGTAAGCAATTGAGTAAATAAGTTTAGTACCCTGCGGGGTTCGTGATAGATCTTTTTTTAACCCACATTTCGTTATAAGGGATGCTGGTCTGGTGCATGGTTCGCAGGCCTCCCGGCTGCTGTCTGCGGCTGGATGTTGGAAGTGATAAAATGCTCCACAGGCGACCCACCTGTCCGTAAAGGTGCAGGTTATAACGAGGTCTACACGGCTTCGCGGGGCTCTGTTGTATCTTTTTGAACTTGATACGATCACTGAAAGCGGGGCTCTCCCCGCTTTCAGTTTTATTTCAGCAAGACGTTTTATACTTTTCTTAGGTATTATTCACGGCGGCATATTTTTCACTTGCACAATGGGTGAGTTTCCGCTATAATACTACAATGTGCCAATACAACTGTGTGCATATGCACGCGCAAAGAACTGAGAGGACTGAATACAAATGAGCGCATCAAGAGAAAAACAACTTCGTCAGGAACTGGCCGCATCCGGCGTACCTGACACCAAGGCTGAACTTGCCAAAGAGCAGGCCAGAAAGGAAAAGCGCAGCAATACCCTGTACATCACTGTTGCCGTAGTTTTCCTGCTGGCTCTGGTCGCCTCCGTTGTCTGGCGTTCCAACGTCATCGGCAAGAACGCCACTGCCGTTACCATCGACGGCGAGAAATACAGCGCCGCTGAGGTCAACTTCTATTACTGGAACGGCTATAACAACTTCCTGAATAACTACTCCTACCTGGTCAGCTACATGGGCCTCAACACCGCCGCCTCCCCCGAAAGTCAGGTGATGAATGAGACCGCCGTGGACATGCTGGGTGTGGAGGAAGGCTCCACCTGGTATGATTACTTCACCGATCAGGCTCATCAGCAGATGGCCGTGATCCAGGTGGCTCTGGATAAGGCGGAAGCCGAGGGCTATACCTATACCGACGCTGTCCAGACCCAGTATGACGGCACTATGGAGTCTTTGAACACCACTGCTTCCGCCAACGGCGCCACCCTTAAGACTTATCTGCAGAACGCCTATGGCCCCCTGATGACTGAGAAGGTCTTCACCGAGCAGCTTATGCGCGTTTCCAAGTACAGCGACTACATCAACTCTTACTACACCGGTCTGGAGTTCTCCGAGGCTGAGATCGAGGCCGCTTACGCTGCCGACACCAACAGCTATGACCGCATCTCCTACCAGTCTGTTTCCGTTCCCGGCGCCGCCGCTTCCACCAAGGATGCCGACGGCAACACCGTGGAGCCCACCGAGGAAGAGTCTGCCGCAGCTCTGGCCAAGGCTAAGGCTACTGCCGAGAAGCTCCTGGCCGATTACAAGGCTGGCGGCGATCTGAAGGCTCTGGCCGAGGCTGCCGAGGGTGCCAACTACTCTTCCAACGATGAGTCTTCCTACTTCTCCTCTGATCTGGGCCTGTGGCTCTTTGACGAGGCCCGCAAGGCCGGCGACTGCACTGTGATCGAAAGCGGTACCACCTATTATGTTGCCGTCTTTGGCGAGCGCTTCCGCATGGAGGAGCCCACCCAGGATGTTCGCCACATCCTCATCGCCACCGCAGCCGGCGAGCTGACCAGCGAGGACGAAGGCTATGAGGCTGAGCAGCCTCAGCTCAAGGCCGACGCCAAGGCCAAGGCCGATGCTCTGCTGACTGAGTGGAAGGCCGGCGAGGCCACTGAGGAGTCCTTTGCTGCTCTGGCCACTGCCAACACTGAGGATCCCGGCTCCGCTGCCACCGGTGGTCTTTACGAGTATGTCTACGAAGGCCAGATGGTTGCCGAGTTCAATGACTGGTGCTTCGATCCCGCCCGTAAGAGCGGCGACACCGGCGTTGTGGAAACCTCCTACGGCGCACATGTGATGTATTACGTGGGCGAGAATATGCCTCTGTGGCAGGTCGAGGTGGACAGTGCTCTGCGTGCAGACGCCTATAACGAGTGGCTCACCACTCTCCCCGCTGACTGCACCATCACCGCCGACGATTTCGGTATGGGCTTCGTGGGCTGATCAACCCAATACGTACAGGGAGCCGGCCGTTCAGGTCGGCTCCCTGCTTTTAAAAAGAAAGAAGTGTTTCTATGTTGACAGGTACTATCATCAATACCGCCACGGTGATCGGCGGCTCCCTCATCGGCCTCCTTATCAAATATCTGGCAAGCCGGTTCACCCTCTCTCCCCGCATCAGCGCACTGGGTGCAAGGCTGCAGGATACCATTATGACAGGAGTTGCTTTGTGCGTGCTCTACATCGGTATCAGCGGCGCGCTGAAGGGTGAGAATACCCTTGTGGCGATCATCTCCATGGTCCTGGGCGGTATCATTGGCGAAAGTCTGGATCTGGACCGCAAAATGAAAACCCTTGGCGACTGGCTGCAGGAAAAGTCCAAACGTTTTATCAAGGGAGATTCCCCCATCGCTGAAGGCTTTGTCACCGCAAGCCTCCTGTTCTGCGTAGGTGCTATGGCCATCGTGGGCTCTCTGGAAAACGGTCTCACCGGAAACTATGACACGCTGAAAGCAAAAGCCGTGCTGGATGGCATCAGTTCCATCGTCTTTTCCTCTTCCCTCGGTATCGGTGTAATGTTCTCCGCTGTGGCCATTTTCCTCTATCAGGGCTCCATTTCCCTGCTGGCAGGCGTTCTTGCTCCCTTGATCGGCAGCACCACCGTGCAGAACGAAATGACCTGCGTCGGTTCCCTGCTGATCGCCGCGCTGGCGCTGAATATGATGGGTATTACCAAGATCAAGGTAATGAATCTGGTTCCCGCCTGTCTTCTGCCCATTCTTCTCTGTCACATTTTTTGATCTTTCCCAGCCCATCGGATATCGAAAGTTTCGACATCCGATGGGCTTTTTCTGCCTAATTTTTGTTACCCTTTTGTAACTTTTTTAACTTTTTTGTACGAAAAAACTATAGATAGAAATTAAAATTTTTAACAAAAGATGGGTTAAATTTTTAAAATATGGCATATACTTGACAAAAGTAGTAACAAAGTGTATACTGGTCAAAGTTTTTTGCCCGGTAACAAAAGTTACAACTCGGTTTCAACCCACCATCGGGGATCGCCGGGAAAAAACCATTTTTCAGGAGGTAACAAAAGTGAATTCTTTGCACCTGCGGAAAAATTTGCATGAACATTGGCTGCGCCGTATTACCGCCGCTGCAGCGGCTCTGGTCTTCACCGGCACAGCTGCCACCACATGGGCTGACGCGCTGTACATCATCACCGGCGCTGAAAAGCAGGCTATCGTTCTGGACGGGAACTCCACAGCCGACTTTTCTTCCAAGCTCATCAACGTCACCAAACGATCCAGAGGCAGCGAGATTTATCTCTCTGCCGGTCAGACGGTGAACATTCACCATAACGGCGCCATGCTCTCTGCCAGAGCCCGGAAAGAGAGCATCTCTTCCCTGCTCAAGCGGCTGCATATCGAGCCCAGCCCCATTGAGATGGTGTCTGTGGATCTCAGCCACGGCGTCACTCTTACCGTCGCTTCCGACATCACTTACTACGACACCGTTGTGGAGGAGGTAGACGCCCCCGTCCTTCGCGTTCCCAATGCCCGTATGGCCGCCGGCACTGAAACTGTAGTGCAGGAGGGTCAGGGCGGTATCCGCACCAGTGTCTATGAAGTCATCTGGTCCAACGGTGTGCAGCTCAGCCGCCAATTTGTGGAAGAGCTTGACACCACTGCCGTGCCCAGGATCGTGGAGTACGGTACCTGTGTGCAGTCTGTCTCTCCGGAGGACACACTGGTGGATGTGGTCACCGAGGCCGACGGCAGCGGCACGCTGCACTTCGCCTCCGGCGCTACCATGACCTTCTCCGCCGCCAGAAACATGACGGCAACCGCCTATACCGCCGGACATGACGGCGTAGGCACCCGTACCGCCACAGGCACCACCGTGCGCAAGGGCGTGGTAGCCGTTGACAGAAAGGTGATCCCTCTGGGCACCCGAATGTTCGTTGTGGCCAACGGCGGCATCGTATACGGCTCTGCCGTTGCCGAGGACACCGGTATCATTGGCAATAAGGTGGACCTCTATCACGACACCTACAACGAGTGTATCCAGTTTGGCCGCCGTGGCTGCACGGTGTATATCCTGGAGTAACGCTCCTTCCCGTTTTACTGTTCATGCAAATGGGCTGCTGTGCAACGCACAGCAGCCCTTTCCCTTTTGATTTACAATGTTTCCAGCAGCGCCGGAAGCTCTGAAAGCGCACGGAACTCATAGTCCGCCGGGATATCCGCCCGGGCAGGTTTCCCTTCGGGGTTGAACCATATGGTACGCATCCCCACATTCCGTCCGCCCCGAATATCGGATGTAAGACTGTCTCCCACAATGACCGCCGTTTCCAGCCGGAAATCCGGAATGGCGGCAAAGCAGTGTTCAAAATAGGCAGGACTGGGCTTGTTGGCCCCCATTTCCTCGGAAATGAACAGAGCCTTGAAATACTTCCCGATCCCGGCCGAAGCTAACCGAGACTTCTGGACGGAAGCCGTACCATTGGATGCAAGATACAGGTCATAACGGGAAGATAGTGTCGCCAGCAGTTCCTCCGCACCGGGAATAAAATAATGTCCCATGGCGAGATTTCGCTCATAAAGGCGCCAGACCTGATCCCCATCGCACTCCACATTCAGCTCACCAAACAGCTGCACAAACCGCAGGGTCTTTACCTGGTGGCGGGTAATACGGCCCTCCTCCAGCATCTCCCAGTGGCGCTTATTGATCTCGTGATAGCGATCCAGCACGGCGTCGTCTGCTTCCAGCCCCATCTCCTCAAAGGTGCGGCGAATGGCAGCCGCCTCTGCCTGACGAAAATCCAGGATCGTATCATCCAGATCGAGAAAAACGGTTTTGACCATGATGCTTCTCCTTTTTCTTGTTAAACTTATTATACCGAATTTTGCTCTCTTTTCAAAGAGCCTGTTTTCTGATATAGTATATTTTCAGAAGTAAATTTTTTGCGAAAGAGGTCTCTCTATGAACCTTTGTGATCTTTTTACCATTCAATCCCTTCTGGAGCGCCACGGTTTTCGTTTCTCCAAATCCATGGGACAGAATTTTCTCATCGATGAAACGATCCCTCAGGATATTGCCGCCTCCTCTCAGGCAGATAAAAGCTGCGGTGTGCTGGAGATCGGCCCCGGTATCGGTCCTCTGACCAAGGAGCTTGCCAAGCGCGCCGGCAAAGTGGTCTCCATCGAACTGGACAAAACCCTTCTGCCCATTCTGCAGGAGACCATGGCGGAATACGACAATGTGGAGATCATCTCCGGCGATGTGATGAAGCTGGACTTAAACGCCATCATCGCCGAAAAATTTCGGGGGCTGACTCCCATCGTCTGCGCGAATCTGCCCTATAACATCACCACCCCCGTTATGACAAAGCTGATGGAAACAGAGTCTCTCCGCTCTATCACCGTTTTGGTGCAGAAAGAGGCCGCCAAACGCCTGACCTCCGTCACCAAGGAGGTAGGCCCCCTTTACTGGGAGCTGCATTACCGCATGGAAACGGAGTATCTCTTCGACGTTCCCGCCGACCGCTTCGTTCCCCAGCCCAAGGTCACTTCCGCTGTGATGCGTTGTGTGCGGCGGGATGTGCCTGCCGTTTCCGTTGAGGATGAGAAGTTTTTCCTCAAGGTGATCCACGGTGCCTTCCTGCTGCGGAGAAAAACACTGGTCAACAGCCTCTCCGCCGCTTTTCCGAAGCTGGATAAGACCGCTATTCAAACCGCCATCGAATTCTGCGGCCTGCCCCCCACTGTCCGTGGCGAGGCGCTGGAGCTGAAGGATTTTGCCGCGCTAAGCAAAGCGCTGAAAGGATAACGCTATGGAGTTTATTTGCTACGCCAAGTGCACCACCTGCCAGAAGGCCAAAAAGTGGCTGGACGAAAAAAAGCTGCCCTACACTCTGCGGGATATCAAGACTGAAAATCCTTCCGCCGAGGAGCTGACCGCATGGCTGCGCCTCAGCGGCCTTCCACTGAAGAAGTTTTTCAACACCAGCGGTCTTCAGTACAAGGCTCTGGGGCTGAAAGATAAGCTCCCCTCCATGAGCGAAGAGGAGCAGATCACCCTCCTTGCCTCTGACGGTATGCTGGTCAAGCGTCCCATTCTGGTGGGGGATGGGTTTGTCCGCGTGGGCTTCAAGGAAGCTGACTGGGAGGCCCTGCTGTGATCGCCCGCTATGATTTCGCCCCCCTTGACGGCATCACCAAAACGGTGTTCCGTCAGGTCTGGAACGACCATTTCGGCGGTGTTGACCGGTATTTCATCCCCTTCTTCTCCCCTACCTCTGAACATGTGATGATGAATCGGGATTTAAAGGAGCTGGACCGATCCCGTAATGCAGGTCTCACGCTGGTCCCCCAGGTGATGACAAAGCGGGCGGAGGATTTCCTTTGGGCAATCGACATTGTAAAGGACTTAGGCTTCACAGAGGCAAACCTGAATCTGGGCTGTCCCTCCGGCACCGTGGCAGGAAAAGGCAAGGGTTCCGGCTTTTTGGCACGCCCCGATGATCTGGAAAAATTCTTTGACGAGGTCTTTTCCAAAGCCTCTCTCCCCGTTTCCGTAAAAACCCGTCTTGGCATCCACGAGAGCGAGGAATTTGAGAGACTGCTGGAGATCTACAACCGCTATCCCATCCACTGTCTCACCATCCACCCGAGAGTGCAAAAGCAGTTTTATAAGGGCGAGGTCCATATGGAAGCCTTTGCAAAGGCCCTTACCGCCAGCAAGAATCCCGTGTGTTACAATGGCGATCTGAGAACCGTGGAGGAGATCCGTGCTTTTGAAGAAAAATTTCCCACCGTGGAAGCCGTGATGATCGGCCGGGGTGCCATTGCCGATCCCGCTCTGCTGAGAAAGCTCCACGGCGGCAAGGCCGCCACCCGTGAGGAACTGCAAGCCTTCACCCAAACCCTTTATCACGCTTATACGGAATTTTACGAAGGGCAGGCTGCCCAGGCCGCTCAGCGGATGAAAGAAGTCTGGTTCTACCTTATCCATCTCTTCGAGGGTGGAGAGCGGATCGACCGCAAGCTCCGCCGCAACCGAAACCCCAGAGAGTACGAACAGCTGGAAGCCACCATCTTCCGGGAGCTTCCCCTGCTGGAGCATCCCGAGGGAGAGCTTGTATAACGTAAAAAATCACCTCACCGCGCTGCGGTGAGGTGATTTTCTGCTTAACTGAGAGTCAGGTCTCCATCCTTGATCCAGCCGGCCTTGCGGCAAAGCCGGGCAATCAGAGGACAAATCACTGCAGGGAGAACGAAAGAAATGAGGACCAGCCCCAGCCAGTCAAACCCGGTGGGGGTAATGACCACGGCGCCGTTTTTCACAGCTTCCGCACTGGGGGAGAGCCAGCCGGTCCAAACACCCAGCTGACCGCACAGACCGCAGGTGCCCATACCAGAGTTAATGGCGGCACCGTTCATCTCCAGCTTGAAAATACAGGTGGCGATGGGGCCGGTAATAGCAGAAGTCACGATGGGAGGGATCCAGATGCGGGGATTACGAACGATGTTGGGCATCTGCAGCATGGAGGTGCCAATACCTTGGCTCACAAGACCGCCCCAGCGGTTTTCCTTGAAGCTCATCACAGCAAAGCCTACCATCTGGGCACAGCAGCCGGCAACCGCGGCGCCGCCGGCAAGACCGGTCAGACCCAGAACAGAGCAAATGGCAGCGGAAGAGATAGGCAAGGTCAGCGCGATACCCACCAGTACAGACACCAGAACGCCCATGAAGAAGGGCTGGAGCTTTGTAGTCTGGACGATGAGCTGGCCAAAGGCGCTGGCGGCAGAGCCGATGGGAGGGGCAATGATGTAGGCCGCACCGATACCCACCAGCGTGGTAACGATGGGGGTCACCAGAATATCCACCTTGGTCTCCTTGCTCACAGCCTTGCCGAACTCAGCAGCAATGATGGCCACAAACAGAACTGCCATGGGGCCGCCGGCACCACCGAGGGTATTGCAGGCCTGACCCACCGCTGCCAGAGAGAACAGCACCAGAGGAGGCGCCTGCAGCGCATAACCAATGGCGATGGCCATTGCGGGGCCGCTCATAGAGGAAGCAAGGCCGCCCACAGTATAAGGCACCTTTTCAGAGATCTGTGCCGTGAGGAACCCAATGCCAAACTGGGAGCCCAGCGTATTGAGGATCGTACCGATCAGCAGGGTGCAGAAAAGACCCTGTGCCATAGCGCCGAGGGCGTCAATACCGTAGCGCTTGGCGGAGATCACAATGTTCTTGCGTTCGAGAAAAGCTTTCATTGCAACCACCTTTCTTATATGTAAAGTTTTCTGTTTGCAGGTGTCTTGACACCTGCACAGCACATATTACACGCAAGGCCCACCTTTGTCAACAGGAAATTTCCGATTTTCCTAAAATTGCAAAAGAGGCTCCGCCCCAGCGAAGCCTCTTCATTTATTCCATCAATGCGAATACTGACACAACGGTACCGCTTTCACTATCAAACCAGAAATATCCTGTCTTTCCATCCTCGCACACATACCGAATCAGCATATGGATCCCATCTTCCGCCCATTGACAAAAGTGATACCCAGTTCCCGGAGCAGCAAAAGCTTCCTTCCCTGCTGCAAAACGCAGCCATACATCCATTTCTGTGACAGTCCCACTGCGGCGCAACACCGTTCTCGAACCATCTTTCGTTTCCATGGTCAGAACATATTGCTCCCCCCTCGGTGCCCACCAGAGGCCGCCAAAAGTACCGCCGTAGATTACAGTGCTCTCTCCACCTCCGTTGTATTTCTCACGAACAGTAATCCGTCTCTCCTCGGAAAAGAAGTCTTCCGCAACATCCCTGCTGTAAACCGTCACTTTGATCTCACCATTCGAAGATCCGCTACAGTGAGCAATGGAAAAGACTCCCTTGAACCAGAGAACAGATGAAATCATAACGGCGATCATCATTGTAAAACCCAGCATAAAAGCCGTATATTTTCGCCGCTGCCGCTTTTGCCAGTCAGTCTGTTCTACCGAATAGGCGATCACAGTGCGCACTTCCTCTTCCCTGCGTTCCGCCCGTTCTCCGGCGATCAATTCTGTGACCGTTACCCCCAGAACCTCCGCAAGGGGCTCCAATACGGAAATATCCGGGGCATTGAGACCTCTTTCCCATTTGCTCACTGCCCGATCCGTCAGGCCAAGATTGTCAGCCAGCACCTTCTGCGTCATGTCACGTTTCTTGCGCTGTTCCCGGATAAATGCCCCCATTTTTATCGTGTCCATAAGCACCCCTCCCAGCATCATTTTCTCACGAACGGGCAGAAAAGGCAACAAACCGCTGGTTGAGTTTGGGGAGCGGGTCAGTTTTCCACATTCTTCAGCAGTTCTCCGGCGTCCACGCCGTAGAGCTTTGCCAGAGCAAGCAGATTGGATGTAGAGGGATCAGAGGTCCCATTCTCCCACTTGCTCACCGCCTGCCGGCTCACACCAAGGGCCTCTGCCACAAACTCCTGAGTCATACCGCGTCGGGTGCGCTCTTGCTTCAATGTCTCACCAAGGCTGCGGCAAATGGAAGGCGCATCCTCTCTCTGCCGCCGGTATTTATCTGTTCCCTTATAGAGCAGCCACCGGAGCAGCAGTGACCCCAAACCCAAGAGAATGGCGATCCATAAAAGCATGATAAACGTCATGATCAAGCTTATCTTCATTCAAACACGTCCTTTCTGCCTTCACCATAGCAGATATGGCCGGTTGCGGCCACCAATTATCGCGCAACTATGGGTTGCGATGCAAAAAACCGGCCCAAAGAGCCGGTTTTCTTTCTCTTAATCCTCCAGCAATACACCAATGGTGCGCAGCTGCTCCACACAGCGGTGGAAGGCCGCCTCATCCGGACAGGAGAGGGTATGGAGATGGATGCCTTCCGTCAGCAGGGAAAGAGGGCGGGTCTCAGCACTGCGGGCAATAAACTGGCTGACGTCATATCGGCTGGACAGGGCCAGCGGGCCGGTGAGCTGGCCGTAAATAGGATGCTCCACAATGACATCCAGCACCGTGCAGCCGTGATCCACCATGGCGTTGAGCTCCGCTTCCATCCCGGCGCTGTCATGGCGGCAGGCCACTTTATGGATCACCCCGCCCATTTCACGGCGGATCACATATCCTCTGGGAGTGGCGGAAATATCCGCGCCGGAAGCACGAAGCAGCGCAATATCACCTACGATGACCTGACGGCTAACAGAAAAATCCGCTGCCAGCGCTCCGGCGCTGACGGGCTGGTCCGCACTGCTCAGTCGATTCAAAATGGCTTCCCGGCGATCTTTGGCTTGCATGGTTCATTCTCCTCCCAGCTTCATTCATTTTTTTATAGTTTAGCGTATTTACCCGCCAAAGCGCAAGCTATTTTTGCGTTAATAGGAGCTGATTTCCAGACTTTCGTCATCCGTCCCCTTCTCAATGCCGCGGATCTCCAGAAAATACTTCATGGTGGGACTGACTTCCACCTGTACCCGCTCGCCCACCTTGCGTCCCATCACTGCCTGACCCACAGGGGATTCCTTGCTGATCAGCCCCTTGAGGGCGTCCTGACGGAGGGTGGTCACGATACGGATGGTCATCTCCTTCTTTACCATTTCATTATATATAATAACGGTATCGAAAAGGCCCACCACATTTTCCTGCTGCTTCACCTCAATGATCTTTGCCGTGCGGATCATGCCCTGCAGATAGCGGATGCGGCTCTCATTGCGGTTTTTGGCCTGCTTTGCGCATTTATACTCAAAATTTTCGCTGAGATCGCCGAAGGCACGGGCGGTCTGCACTTCTTCGATCAGCTCGGGGCGCAGCACACGGATGCGGTGATCCAACTCCTCCTGCATCTTTTTAATATCAACTTCAGTCAGTTCATCGTACATGGAAGATGCTCCTTTTCTCAAGTTACAAAAAATCCGAATGCCTCACGGCATCCGGATTTCTGGTGACCCGACGGGGATTCGAACCCCGGACCCACTGCTTAAAAGGCAGTTGCTCTGCCGACTGAGCTATCGGATCGAATATTCAAAACGGTATAGCCGGCATGGTAAAATGGCTGGGACGGCTGGATTCGAACCAGCGGGTGAGGGAGTCAAAGTCCCTTGCCTTACCACTTGGCGACGCCCCAATGTGGAAAGAAATAAGGGACCGGGATTACCCCGATCCCTTACTCTTTGTCTGGGGTGGGTGATGGGACTCGAACCCACAACGCCC
>JAFQRI010000106.1 GCA_017410185.1 Oscillibacter sp.
CCACGGCACTTATAAGAACAGGAGGCCTATATGACCGGAACTATGCGGGGCGTCTGCAAGATGGGCCCCGGCCCCGGTGCGGAATACCGCACAGACCTGCCCATTCCCCAGATCACGGAGGATCAGGTCCTGATGAAGATCCATGCCACCGCCATTTGCGGCACGGATCTCCACCTTTATGCGTGGAATGAATATGCCAGCACCCGGATGAAGAACCTTCCCATCGTCTTCGGCCATGAGACGGCCGGCGAGATCGTGGAGGTCGGCGGGAACGTTGAGGGCTGGAAGGTGGGAGACCGTATCAGCGTGGAGACCCACATTCCCTGCGGGCACTGCCTGCAGTGCTCCATCGGAAACCCCCACATCTGTGACAATATGAAGCTCTTCGGCATCACTGAGCCCGGCGCCTTTGCCGAGTATGCCCCCGTCCATAAGGACTGTATCGTTCGCCTGGATGACGCTCTTACTTATCAGCAGGGCGCCATGCTGGAGGCTATGGGCGCCGGCGTTCACGGCGTGGAAAAGGCTCAGGTGAAGGATAAGACGGTGCTCGTCAGCGGCTGCGGCCCCATTGGCCTCATGGTCATTGGCGCGTGCCGTGCCCACGGCGCGAAAAAGATCATTGCCTGTGACCTCTTTGATGAGAAGCTGGAGCGGGCAAGGACCATGGGCGCTGACGTGGTGGTGAACAGCCGCGAGGCAGACTCCGTGTTTGAGGCGGTGAAGGCCCACACCGTCAGCGGCGTGGATGCCGCCATTGACATCACCGGAAACGGAAAAGCCATCAATACAGGCTTGAAAGCGCTGCGAAAAGCTGGTATCTTTGTTTCCGTGGGACTTCCGGACGGTGAAATCCCCGTGAATCTTACGGAGGATATCATCTACCGCGAGATCGTCTACACCGGTGTTTCCGGCCGGCGGATGTTTGAGACCTGGGAGGATTGCATGAACATCCTCAAGACCCCCGGCTTCTCTTTGGAGAGTGTCATTGGCGGTGTATATGACCTCTCTCAGTTTGAGGAGGCGCTGGCAGCCATCCGTTCCGGCGTACCCGGAAAAATGATTTTGATCCCTTAAAGCACCACTGATTGGAGGAACCCCTTTACATGAGCAAGAAAAATGCGGCACAGATCGACCGTGAGACGGAAATCCAGAGCGCCAAGATCTTTGGCAAGCACGTATCCGAGGAGAAGGGAAAGGTCCTTTTGCTCCTGACTCTGCTGGCCTGCGCCGCGCCTGCGCTGGCGGGCGTGCGGCTGTGGAACGCTATTCCGGAGATCTATGAGACAGGGCTGATCGGCGCTAACGGCGAGGACGATTCTCTGCCCCGCTGGGCTATCGTTTTTGTGATCCCGGCGCTGATGTGCCTTTTGAACTTCCTGTGCCACAACCAGCTGCGTATGTCCCAGAAGCGGATGGTGCTGCCCAAGGCCCATTTCCGTCTGGTGGGACGCTGGGGTTTCCCCATCATTTCCGTTTTGTTTGCCGGCGGCCTTGTCCGCGAGGCGGCAGGCCTCACCGCGCTGGCTATGACCTATCTCACTCCCTGTGTGCTGGGGCTGGGTTTGATGATCCTTGGCGCCAATATGTATGACTGTAAAGAGGATTCCCTTGTTTCTCTGAACTTCTCTTTCCTGCAGAATAACCCCATCCTCCGCAAAGAGGTCCACCGCTTTGCCGCATGGGCATGGCTTCTGGCAGGCCTTGCCGCCATCGTCATGGCGATGCTCAGCGACCTTGCCGGTATGATCGCCTGTGTAGTGGTGGTCATCGCATTGGTGCTGCCCTGGTTCTACGGCCGCAGCAAGGCGGTAAGTACCCTTTGAGAGAGTGGAAAAGGGGTAATAAGCACAAAAAAATGGGCTTTTTTTGGCGCTTCGATTCATTGACGGAAATTCCTCTCCGGTGGTATCATGGTCATACCATGTGTGGGAGGCGATAGCCTATGCGGTTGCAGCGCATTCAAAATGAATCTCCAAAAATTCCGGAGCTGGTCATGCAGGCATTGCTCAAGGCCATGACGGAAGGGCATATTCAGGTGGGGAAGGAGCTTCCTTCCGAGCGTGATCTTGCAGAGGATCTGGGCGTAGGCCGGGGTTCTTTGCGGGAGTGTCTTGCCGTGCTTGATTTTCTTGGCGCCATCGAGAGTAAGGGCAACCGCAAAAAAGTGGTGCGGGACGCCTACTATATCCAGCGTGCCATGACCTTCATCAAGATCTGCAGCAGTGTGGATGACCGTGAGACGCTGAAGGAATTTCGCCGCATCAACGAGGCCCATATTGCCGAGCTTGCCTGTGAGCAGGCAACGCAGGAGGATCTGGAAAAGATCCATGCCGCCGTTAAAATGATGGCAGAGCGCCCCTGGGACGCCAAGGCAGAGATCGCTTTCCACGAATCCCTGGCGGCAGCCAGCCATAACGAGGTGCTGGCCGCCACGCTGAATCTCTTTATCTCCATGATCACCGATTTCCGCAGCCGTTTCTATACGCTGCCGGATTATGTGGCCCGGGCCCAGGAATCCCATCAGGCCATTTATGAGGCCGTTCGTGACCGGGACAGCTGCAGGGCCCGCTATGAGATCGAGCGGCATTTGCAGATCGCACAGGAATTCGTGGACCAGTATCCGGAGCTCTAAAGGGTGTTTTTGTGAAAATCGCAGAGATTTCTGTCATTTTTTTGGCAATCAAATTCCACAACTTTACTTGATTCCTGCAATGCAGAATGGTAAAGTATTACTGAAAGATAAATGGTATGACCAACATACCAAGAGGCGGTCCCAATGAGTACCATCTATCTGGAAACCGGGTCCTGTGACCCGTTCTACAATCTGGCCTTTGAAGAGTATGTTCTGACCCACAGAAGGGAAGGGGAGTACCTGATCCTCTGGCAGAATGACAACACCATCGTCATCGGTCAGAATCAGAATGCTGAGGCGGAGATCAACCGCTCCTTTGTGGAGGCCCACGATATTCGTGTGGTGCGGCGGATGACCGGCGGCGGCGCGGTATACCACGACCTTGGGAATCTGAACTATTCCTTCATCACCGATGCGGGAAACGCGGCGGAGCTGACCATGGAGGTCTTTACCCGTCCTGTGGTGGAAGCGCTGCAGGCTCTGGAACTGACAGCGGAGGCTTCCGGCAGGAATGATATTCTGGTGAACGGCAAGAAGGTCTCCGGCACGGCACAGCGCATGACGGGAGGACGGATCCTTCACCACGGAACGCTGCTCTTTGATTCCGACCCTGACATGGTGGCCGGAGCGCTGCATGTGGACCCGGAGAAATTCCGGTCTAAAAGCGCCAAATCCGTTCGCAGCCGTATCTGCAATATTCGCCCCCAGCTCAAGAGGGACCTGACGCTGGAGGAGTTCTGGGGATATCTGAAAACCGCCCTTGCAAAGGATGGTTTTGTTCCGGGACAGCTTTCGCATGAAGAACTGGCGGAGGTCATGGAGCTCAAGCGGCGAAAGTATGACACTTGGGAGTGGAACTTCGGAAGATCTCCCAAATTTGATCTGACCAACAAGCGCCGCTTTTCCGGCGGAACGCTGGAAGCGGGGTTCCGGGTGGAGCGGGGTTCCATTGCGGAAGCTGCCTTTTTCGGAGATTTTCTCTCCCTGACCTCTCTTGAGCCGCTGACGCAGGCCCTTGTGGGTTGCCCCTTCCGGCAGGAGGATGTGAGAACTGTGTTAAGCCGGTTTTCTCTGGCGGAACTGTTCGGTGACATCCGGGAAGAGGAGATCCTGGAAACGATCTTCCATGCCGGAGATTTAGGCTGATTTTTAACGCCGGCTTTACAGGTCGGCTGGCGGGTTTTATTGGTATTACCATTGCATTTTTCGGGAAAAAGCGTTATACTTGTCCACGTTAACAGAAAATACATGTTTTCTGTGGAGCGGGAAGTCCCATGCGGACTGTGCAAAAGCCGTAAATGTGTGCAGCGGCTTGTGCACGTTCCACATTGGCTCCTGCAGGATTTTTAGAAGGGAAGAAAGGATTGATTTTTTTGAAAGCTTACAAGAAGCTCATGGACATCGTAGCCGAATTCGAGAAGATCGTTACCAGCGTGGTTCTCGTGTTCGTTACGATCATCACCTTCGCAAACGTTTGTGTTCGCTACCTCTCTGACAGCCAGTTCGCCTGGTCTGAGGAGCTGAGCATCAACCTCTTCGTTTTGCTGATCATGATGGGCTGCGGCCTCAGCGCCCGCGATGGCAGCCTCATCAGCCTCTCTCTGGTGTTTGACAGACTGAATGTCACCGGCAAGAAGATTTTTGTTGCCATCATCACCGTTGTCAACTGCGCCTTCTGCGCCATCCTTCTCAAGACCGGCATCGACAAGGTCATGACCCAGATGGCAAACGGCAAGAAGACCCCCTCTCTGCTGCTGCCTGAGTGGATCTTCACCATCTTCCTTCCCATCGGCGCTGTGTTCCTGATCCTGCACACCATTGAGTTCTGCATCGACGTGATGACCAACAAGGCCGCCTGCGTGCAGCCGGTCGAAGAATAAGGAGGAAAAGACTGTATGATCAATCTGCTTCTGTTCGGCTCCTTCTTTGTGATGCTGTTTCTGAACATCCCCATTGCAGTGTCTCTGGGTATGTCCTCCATCCTCGCCATGTGGTATTCCGGCGATAAGTTCTCCATTATCCCCACCAACGTTTATAACGGCATGGCAAAGTTCCTGCTGCTGGCCATTCCTTTCTTCGTGCTGTCCGGCAACATCATGGCCAAGGCCGGTATTTCCACCCGTCTGGTCCAGTTTATCGATGACTGTATCGGCCACCGGCGAGGCGGCATTGCCATCGTCTGCGTCGTTGTTGCATGCTTCTTCGGCGCGATCTCCGGTTCCGGCCCCGCCACCGTGGCAGCTCTGGGCATCATTCTGGTTCCCGCAATGATCAACCGCGGCGGCTTCTCCGCTCCTTTCGCTTCCGCTCTGATGGCTTCCGCATCCTCCATCGCCATCGTTATTCCTCCCTCCATCGCATTCGTCGTCTATGCATCCATCACCGGCGTGTCCGTTGGCGATATGTTCATGGGCGGCATCATCCCCGGCATCATGATGGGTCTGGCTCTGGTCATCATCGTTATGATCGAGGTCCGCAAGAATGGTCTGACCGGTTCCCGCGAGAAGGCCTCCTGGGGCGAGCGCTGGAAGTCCTTCCGTTCCGCATTCTGGGGCTTCATGGTTCCCGTCATCATTCTGGGCGGTATCTACGGCGGTATCTTCACTCCCACCGAGGCCGCTGCCGTCTCCGTTGTGTACGCTCTGTTCGTGGGCCTGTTCATCTATCGTGAGATGAAGCTCAAGGACGTCTATAACCTGCTGGTCGACTCCACCAAGACCACCGGCGGCATCATGATCATCATCGGCGCTGCCACCCTCTTCTCTTACATCTGCACCGTCCATGGCATTTCCAAGGCTGCTCAGGCTCTGCTGCTGAACATCGCAGGCAACAAGTACATCTTCCTGCTGATCGTCAACGTCATCTTCCTGATCGCCGGCTGCTTCGTGGACGCCAACTCCGCAATGTATATCTTCATCCCCATCATGTATCCCGTGGCTACCCAGCTGGGCATCAACCCCATCCACTTCGGCGTGCTGTCCACTGTGAACCTGGCCATCGGTCAGGTGACTCCCCCTGTCGGCGTCAACCTGTTCGTTGCCATCGGCGTGGCCGCCAAGATGGAGAATCTGCGTGACAAGACCCGCGTCACCATCGAGACCATCTCCAAGGCTGTGTGGCCCCAGATTGTTGCTTGCGTCATCGCTTTGATGCTGGTTACCTACATCCCCTTCTTCTCCACCTGCCTGCTGAAGGGCTAATACCGGTCTTTTATCACAGTCGTGATATCAGATAGAACACAACTCAAAATCATCAAGGAGGAAAACCAATGAAAAAGTTTCTTGCACTGAGCCTGTCTCTGGTTATGGCCCTGTCCCTGGCCGCTTGCGGCGCTAAGGAAGAGGCCCCCGCCCCCGCTCCCTCTGCCCCCGCTGCATCTGCTCCCGCCGCTTCTGCTCCTGCTGCTCCCACTTTCGAGAAGCAGACCTGGAAGTTCGCCTGCTCCGCTACCGAGAACACCTGCTGGGCTGACATGGGCCGTGACTTCGGCCAGATGGTCAGCGACGCCACCGGTGGTGCTGTTACTGTTGAGGTCTATGCTGCTGACCAGCTGACCGCCGGTAACCAGACCGAGGGCATCCAGGGTGCTATCGATGGCACCATCGAGCTGTCCGCTCACTCCAACATCATCTACGCCAACTTCGATCAGCGCCTGAACGTCGTTTCCATGCCCTTCCTGTTCGACTCCTATGACGATGTCGACGAGAAGCTGACCGGAGCTCCTGGCGAGGCCGTTGGCAAGGTCGTTGAGGATCTGGGCCTGCACCTGCTGGGTGTCGGCGAGAACGGTTTCCGCGCTATCACCAACTCCAAGAAGCCCATCGAGTCCCTGGCTGACATGCAGGGCCTGAAGATCCGCGTTGCCGGCTGCAAGGTTCTGAACACTGCTTATGGCCTGTGGGGCGCCAACTGGTCCAACGCTAACTGGTCCGAGGTCTACACCGGCCTGCAGACTGGTACCTATGACGGCCAGGAGAACCCCCTGCCCACCGCCGACGGCGCTTCCATCCAGGAAGTCAACAAGTACTGCGCCAACTGGACCGGCATCTATGACTGCATCTTCTTCACCATGAACAAGGAGCTGTATGACTCCCTGTCTCCCGAGCTGCAGCAGATCGTTGACGAGTGCGGTGCCAAGGCTGCTGAGAATCAGCGCAACCTGCAGCGTGCCGGCGTCTCCGAGGTTATGGATAAGTGGACCGCCGCTGGTGTCACCATCACCGAGCTGTCTGACGCTGCCGTTGCCGAGTTCAAGGCCGCTACCGAGCCCATGTACACCGATCCCGAGATCGTTGAGCTGCTGACTGCCGATCTGATCGCTGCTTTTACCGCTTGATCTGATCCCACACTTTCAAAGGAAATCCATATCTATAAGGTTTAATAGTTGTGTTGCCAGTGAGGCGGTCGCGAAAGCGGCCGCCTTCTGGTTTTTCTTTTGAAACTTTTCTTGTTGAAATGCTGAAAAAAGAGCCTGTAATTCAGAGAAAATGTGTATTGCGAAGGGGAGAAAAAGGAGAGATAATAAAATCAGAATCGATTGGTATGACCATCATGCCAAAAGTATAAAACCACGGCTGTTGTCTCTGTAAAAGGGCAGGGGAGAGCCGTTGATCGGATAAGGAGGTCAATGTTTTATGCAATACACAGCGGAGTTTTTAACGAAGATCTACCGTGATCTGTACAGTGTGCGAGTGTTCGAGGAAAAGCAGGTGGAGCTTTACGCCCTCGGCAAGGTCCCCGGCCATATCCACAGCGGTATCGGCGAGGAGGGCAGCTGCACCGGCGTGATGGCCACCCGCAAGGAAGGCGACTTTGTGAAGATCAGCCACCGGCCTGTTGGTGCCGGTTTGCTGGCGGGCACACCCCTTGAGACCATGTTTGCAGAGCTGATGGGCCGTGTCGGCGGCAATGCTCTGGGCCTTGGCGGCGTGCTGCACATGACATCTCTGGAAAAGGGCATGGTAGGCTTTTCCGGCACCCTGGGCTGTGACGCACCCGTTGCCGTGGGTGCGGGCCTTACCATTCAGATGAACGGCACCGATAACGTTTCCTATGTGTTTTATGGCGACGGCACCTCCAACCGCGGTCCCGTCCATGAGGCCATGAATCTGGCGGCCATCTGGAAGCTGCCTGTGCTGTTTGTGTGCAACAACAACCAGTACGCCATCTCTACGCCTACATCCTTCTCTTCTCCCGTGCCCAATCCCGGCGCAGACCGCGCCGCAGGCTACGGTATGCCCAGCCGCGTGGCAGACGGCACGGATCCTCTCTCTGTCTACGAGGCGGCTCAGGAGCTGGTGGATTACATCCGCGCCGGCAACGGCCCCGCTGTGCTGGAGTGCAAGATGTGCCGTATGCGCGGCCACTTCGAAGGTGACCAGCAGAAGTATCGTGATCTCTCCGTTGTGGAGCAGTGGAAGGATCAGGACTGCGTTGCCAAGATGGAAAAGTATCTCATTGACAATGAGGTGCTGACTGCGGAAGAGATCGCTGCCATCCGGGGCGAGGTCGCCGCCAAGATGGACGCCGCCATTGCCCTGGCGGAGCAGAGCCCCGAGCCCACGCCGGAAGATCTCTACCGGAATCTCTATGCGGAATAAGGAGGAACGACGATGCAAATGACATATCTGCAGGCCATCGGCGATGCCTTGAAGGAAGAAATGCGCCGGGATGATAAGATCCTGATCTTTGGCGAGGACGTTGCCGAGTTCGGCAATATTTTCGGTGTGACCCGCGGCATGCTGGAGGAGTTCGGCCCTCAGCGTGTACGCAATACCTCCATTTCTGAAACTGCTATTATCGGTGCGGCGCTGGGCGCTGCTGTGACGGGTCTGCGCCCTGTGGCGGAGCTGATGTACGCCGACTTTACCATGGTGGCTTTCAGCGAGCTGTTCCATTGCGTGCCCAAGTGGCGCTTTATGAACGGCGCGGAGTATAAGATGCCGCTGGTGGTGCGCTGTGCCATGGGCTCCTCCTTTGGTGCCGGCAGCGAACATTCCAACTGTGTGGAGAGTCTGTTCATGCACTCTCCCGGCATGACCATTATCTGCCCCACTACGCCCTATGACGCAAAGGGCCTTTTGAAGAGCGCCATTCGCTCTGATAACCCCATCCTCTTCTGTGAGCACAAGCAGCTCTACCAGACCAAGGGCGATGTGCCCGAGGGTGATTACACCATCCCCATCGGTGTGGCCGATATCAAGCGCCCCGGCAAGGATGTGACCGTTATCGCCGTGGGTCTTATGGTGCGCCGTGCACTGGAAGCCGCCGAGATGCTGGAAAAGGAAGGCATCAGCGTGGAGGTCATTGATCCCCGCACGCTGGTTCCCTTTGATAAGGAGACTGTCTTCAACTCCATCCGCAAGACTCACCATGTGGTCATCGCGGAGGAGAGCAACAAGACCGCCGGTATCGGCGCGGAGCTTGCCGCCATGATCCAGGAAGAGATGTACGACGAGCTGGACGGCCCCATCAGCCGTGTGGCGGCGCTGGATATCCCCATGCCCTATAACATCACGCTGGAAAAGCATGTCATCCCCGATGCTGCAAAGATCGCTCAGGCCGTCCGCGCTCAGGTGGAGCGCTGGAAGTAAGGGAGGGCAGCTATGAGCTTTGAACTGGTTATGCCCCGTGCGGGCCTTACCATGGTGGAAGGCACCATCAGCTCCTGGTTGGTGGCAGAGGGCGCTGCGGTAAAAAAGGGCGACCCCATCATGGAATTTGAAAATGAGAAGAACACCATTGAGTTCAACTCTACCGGTGACGGTATCCTCCATATCACCGCGCAGGAGGGTGATGTGGTGGCCGTTGGCGCGCCCATCGGCCTGCTGGCAGAGGATCAGGCAGAGTATGATGCCCTTTGCATCGCCCCTGCCGCGGCGGCTCCCGCCCCGGTGGAGGCCCCTGCCGCTGTGAGCGAGGCGCCTGCTGTGGCTGTTGTGCAGGAGACTGCAGCAGCAGACACCGGCCGGGTGCGGGCAACAGGCCTTGCCAAAAAGATCGCCCGGCAAAAGGGCGTGGATCTGGCAAAGGTGCAGGGGACCGGCCCCAACCGCCGCATCATCGCTCAGGATGTGCTGGACTATCTGGAGGCGCAGAAGAATATCCCCGCAGCTGCACCTGCTGCGGCAGTGGCAGATGATGTGGTCACAGAGATCCAGATGACCGGCATCCGCAAGGCCATCGCCAAGAATATGTATGCAAGCCTGCAGGAGATGGCCCAGTGCACCGCCGCTGTGGAAGTGGATGTGACGGAGCTGCTCGCCTACCGCCAGAAGCTGGTGGACAATCAGGAATATCTTGGCTGCAAGGTCACAGTAAACGACCTGCTGGCCATGGCAACGGTGAAGATGCTGCAAAAGCACCCCACCGCCAACGCCACCTTCGACGGGAAGACGCTGTTTGTCCACTCGGCAGTGAACCTCTCTGTGGCAGTTGCCGCGGAGGTGGGGCTGATGGTGCCCGTGGTGAAGAATTGCGAGCGCATGAGCCTTGTGCAGTTGCATAACGCTATGACGGATGTGGCCATCCGCGCCCGGGATCAGAAGCTCAAGGGCGGCGAGCAGGCCGGCGGTACCTTTACCATCTCCAACGTGGGCATGTTCCCCATCGACTGGTCCACCCCCATCATCAACCCGCCTCAGGTGGCGATCCTTGGCTTCGGCCGGGCTGTGAAGAAACCTGCGGTGGTAGGGGACGAGGTGAAGGTGCGCTCGATGATGCATGTGTTCCTCACCTTTGACCACCGGGTGTTTGACGGGCTGGAAGTGGGCCGTATCCTTGCGGATATGCAAAAGCTTCTGGAAAACCCTGAACTCATCACGGTTTGACCGGGGAAATACGGATATACTAAAAGGGCTCCCGCAAGCTGCGGGAGCCCTTTTCTCTGCTATAAAATGACACTGAAAAAATTTACAATTCAGACACATTCATGAATGAAATCGCTGTATCCGCTATGTTCCTTGAAGTGTAAAGTAATTTACCTTTCGACTGAAATGAAAGGTTGGAGATAGTATCCTGCAAAATGGCTTGAAAAGGAAAACATTGGATAGTATAATAAAATCAGGAAAAATTGTGGCAAATCACACTGCACGAAACAGATATTCCGTGCAGAATGGTAACAGAAAGAAGGTGAACGCCATGTCAATGGAAGCGATCAAAAGAATTGCTGAGAAGGAAGAACAGATGCGCCGGGAGAAAGCTGCGGCGGAAGCCCAGGCCCGTCAGATCCGTCAGGATGCCAGAGCGGCAGGGGAGGCCCTGCTCCGTCAGGTGCGGGAGGAGGCGGCGCAGCAGGAGAAAGACCTTTTGGCCCAGGCAGAACAGCGGGCACAGGAGCGCCGGGACGCCATGCTCCGGGAGACAGAGGCGGAATGCGCGGCGCTGCGCCGGGAAGGAGAGAGCCGTCTGGCCAAGGCCATTGATTTTATTGTGGAAAGGGTCGTGAAGAACTGAGATGGCCATTGTCAAAATGAAAAAACTGCGGGTCATCGCCATGCAGCGCAGCCGTGAGGACCTTCTCTCCGGTCTGATGGCACTTGGCTGTGTGGAGATCAGCGACCCGCCGCAGGAGGACTTTGTGCTGCTGCTGCAGCGCAGCTCCAGCCGCCTGAGTGAAGCGCGCACCCGCCTTGCTGACGCCAACACCGCCTTGGATGCGCTGAAGCGCTATGCACAGTTAAAGGATGGGCTGTTCATCCAGAGAAAGGCTGTGACCCGGGCGGACTTTACCGGCGGTGCGCAGCTGGGTGAGGGTGAAGCGGCCTGCCGCAGCGTGAATGAAGCCCTTGCTGTCCTTGCCCGCCTCCGCTCAGAGGAGGACCGCACTGCTGCCGCCATGGCGGCGCTGCAGCCCTGGAAGACATGGGAGATCCCTCTGGGTAAAACGGCCACGGCCTTTGCCCGGGTGAAGCTGGGGGTATGCCCCGGCGGGGTGGATACGGGCACGGTGCGAAACGCATTGGAGGGCAGCGGCGCAGCGGCAGAGCTTTTTGAGGTGTTTGCCGACCGTCAGCAGACCTATCTTGCCCTGATCGTCCACCGTGCGGAGGAAGCGGAAGCGCTGGAGGCGCTGCGGCCCTTTAATTTCAGCGCGGTGACCTTTCCGGACTACAGCGGCACTGCCGCGCAGGAGCTGGAACGGCTGGAGGAGGGGATGGCGAAGATCCATGCAGACCGTCTTGCCGCCGAGGAGGCTATCCGTGCCCAGAGCGTTCACAGGGACGCCATGCGGCTCTATGCGGACCATCTTGCGGCCTCTGTCACAGAGCAGCAGGGGGCGAGTCAGCTCCTGATGGGAGAAAACATCCTCTTTTTTGAAGGCTGGGCGCCTGCGGAGGAGCTGCAGCGGGTAAGCTCGTTTCTGGAGGAAATGGGCTGTGCGTGGGAAGCTGAGGACCCGAAGGAGGAAGAGTATCCGGAGGTTCCCGTGCAGCTGAAAAACAATATCCTCACCGAGCCCATGAACATGGTGACGGAGATGTATTCCCTGCCGGCCTACAACGGTGTGGACCCCAACCCCCTCATGGCCCCCTTCTTCGTCCTGTTCTTCGGGCTGATGCTGGCGGACATGGGATACGGGCTGTTGATGGTTCTTGTCAGCGCCTATATCAAGAAGAAATACGCACCCAAAGGTACCACGGGCCATGCCTTTGGCATCGGTATCCTCTGCGGTATTTCCACATTTTTCTTTGGCGCTCTCACCGGCGGTTTCTTTGGTGACTTCCTGCCCCAGCTGGCAAAGCTCATCGATCCGGAGAGCACCTTTGCCCTGCCGGCCCTCTTCACCCCCCTCAATGACGCGCTGATGGTGCTCATCGGTTCGCTGGTGCTGGGTGTTATCCAGATCTTTACCGGTATGGCGGTCAGCATTTACCAGAAGGTGAAGCGGGGACAGGTGATGGACGCCGTCTGCGGTGAGATCGCATGGTACGCAGTGTTTGCCTGCCTTGGCCTTGCCGCTGTGACAGGGCAGTGGGGCGTGTTTGGCGCCGCTGCCGCAGTGATCTTGCTGCTGACGCAGGGATATGGCAAAAAGGGCGTTGCCGGAAAGCTTATGGGCATCGGCGGCTCTTTGTATAATAACATTACCGGATATTTCAGCGATATCCTTTCTTACTCCCGACTCATGGCCCTGATGCTGGCCGGAGCGGTCATCGCGCAGGTGTTCAACACACTGGGTGCGATCACAGGAAATATTTTCACATTTATTGTGATCTCTTTCCTGGGCAATGCATTGAACTTCGGGCTGAACCTGCTGGGCTGCTATGTCCACGACCTGCGTCTGCAGTGTCTGGAATACTTTGGCAGGTTCTATGAGGATGGGGGCAAGCCCTTCCGCCCGCTGGCAGCCAACACCAGATATGTGGATATTCAGGATGCGACTTGAGGCATCGTAAGGAGGAACGAATATGGATATGAATCAGATGATCGAACTGCAGCAGTCTATGACCTTTTTGGGCACCGTCGGCGGCCTTGCACTGGCGCTGCTGGGAGCAGGTCTGGCGGTAGGCCTTTCCTGTGTTGGCTCCGCCAAAGGCACCGGCATCGCCGGTGAGGCGGGCACCGGCCTCCTTGCCCAGGATCCTTCCAAGTCCGGTAAGGTGATGGTGCTTCAGCTCCTGCCCGGCACTCAGGGCCTCTATGGCCTTGTGGTGTGGTTCTTCGCCCTCTATCAGATGGGTATGATCGGCGGCGAGGTGAATCTTACCATCGCGCAGGGCATGCAGTATTTTGTTGCCTGCCTCCCCATGGCCATCGGCGGCTGGCTTTCCGCCATCGCCCAGGGCCGCGTGGCAGCCGGTTCCATCAACATTCTCGCCAAGAAGCCTGAGCACTGGTCCAAGGGACTGATCCTCTGCGGCATCGTGGAGTTCTATGCGATCTTGTCCCTGCTGGCCTCCATGCTGATGCTGCTGTGGATCTGAGTCTCCGCTGGAAAGGGGGACGCCTATGAACGGAATCGAACGCATCCTCTCCCGCATCGAGGCGGATGCCCGCTCGGAGATCGACGCCATCCTTGCCTCCGCCCGGGAAGAGGCGGCAAACACGGAGGATGCCTTCCGCCGCGAGGCGGAGGAGCTGCGCGCATCGCTGCTTGAAAAGGCGGAAAAGGCCGCCGCGCAGCGGGAGGAGCGCCTTGTGAGCGCCGCGCGGATGGAAGGCCGCAAAGCCCTTCTTGCCGCCCGGCAGGATCTGGTGGATGACGCCTATCTTGCCGCGCAGGCAAGGCTGTGCCTGCTGCCCCACGATGAGGCCATCGATGTGCTGGCAGAACTGCTGGTACGCGTCAGCGCCACGGGCAGGGAAGAGGTCATTTTCTCCCCTGCTGACCGGGAGCGCATCGGCGAGGCAGCAGTGGAAAAGGCCAACGCCGCCGGTAAGGATCTGATCCTCTCCGAGGAGACCCGGCCCCTGCGGGGCGGCTTCATCCTCAAGGAGGGAAATGTGGAGATCAACTGTGCTTTTGAGACGCTGACCCGTCTTGAAAAGGGGCGCAGCGCCGCGGCGGTGGCGAAGATCCTCTTTCAGTAAGGAGGGATGATCTTGGCAAAGAAGATCAGGGATACGGACTATCTGGCGGTTTCCGCCCAGGTCCGTGCCATGGAAAATACCCTCCTCACCCGAGATCGGCTGGAGCAGGTGGCTTCCGCCCGGTCTGTGGAGGAGGCAGTGAAGGTGGTGCAGGAGTTTGGTTATCCAGACCTCACCTCTGCCGCGCCCGAGGCCATCGACACCGCCATCCTTCGCGGGCGCAGAAGCTTGCAGGAAGAGCTGAACCTTCCCGATGGGCGGGTGATGGATATTTTCAAGCTCAAGCATGATTACCATAACCTCAAGGCGCTGCTGAAAAGCCGCCATGCCGGAGTCAGCGCAGACCATATCCTGCTGGATCTGGGCCGTGTGTCTCCCGCAGAGCTGAAAAGAGCCGTGGAAGAAGGGGAGTGGGATATTCTTCCTGAAGCTCTTGCCGCGGCCGCCCGGGAGGCAAAGGAGATCCTGGATACCACCCGTGACGGACAGCTCATGGACATTTTCCTTGACCGCGCCTGCTATCAGGAAGAACTGGATATGGCGCGGGAGAGCGGAAGCGATTTTCTGGTGGGCTATATCCGCCGCCGGATCGACAGCGCCAATCTCCGTGCCCTTGTGCGGACGCTGCGGATGAAAAAGTCGGCAGATTTTCTGCAGCAGGTCTTGATCCCCGGCGGAGACGTGGGAGAAGCGGAGATCCTGACAGTGAGCCAGAATGAGGGCACCGGCCTTTTGGAACTGTACGCACCCACGGCCTTTGCCGCGGCGGCGGAGCAGGCAAGTCTTGCCGGCGGCGCACTGACGGAGTTTGAGCGGCTGTGCGACGACGCTGTTGCAGAGTATCTGGAGATGGCCCGTTTCGTGCCCTTTGGCGAGCAGGCAGTCATCGCCTATCTTGCCGCCCGGGAAACGGAATTTACCAATCTGCGCATCGCCCTTCTGGGCCGCAGCATGGATCTGCCTGCCGAGGTGATCTGCGCTCGGCTGAGAGCGTAAGGAAGGAGGCGGCAGCATGAGTGAACGGATCGCCGTCATTGGGGACTGGAACTCCATTCTGGGCTTTCGGGCTTTGGGACTGGAGACCTATCCCGCATCCACCAGTGAAGAAGCAAAGGAGATCCTGCGGGATCTGGCAAAAGAAAACTGCTCGGTGGTTTACCTCACCGAGCAGCTGGCAAAGGATATGAGCGACACCATCGGGCGCTATAAGGATGCCCTGCGGCCTGCCATCATCCTCATCCCCGGGCGGGAGGGGAGCCTTGGCATCGGCCGGGAGAATATCCAGCAGGCCATCAAGCGCGCCATTGGTACAGATATCTAAGACCCTTCTGCAAATCAAAGGAAAGAAGGTATGTGAATTTGAGCGGTAAAGTTGTGAAGATTTCCGGCCCGCTGGTGGTTGCCACCGGCCTGGCCGACGCTAATATGTCCGACGTGGTGCGGGTAGGCCCCCAGCGCCTCATCGGCGAGATCCTGACCATGAAGGGGGATTCTGCCTCCATTCAGGTCTATGAGGAGACCTCCGGCCTTGGCCCCGGAGCCGCGGTGGAGACCACCGGCGCCCCCATGAGCGTGGAGCTTGGCCCCGGCATCATTGAGAACATCTACGACGGTATCCAGCGTCCGCTGGAGAAGATCGTGGAGAAGGTGGGCGCCAACATTACCCGCGGCGTGGAAGTGCCTGCTTTGGACCGCAAGAAAAAGTGGGAGTTCGTACCCACCGTGGAGCGGGGTGCGGAAGTCACCGGCGGTGACGTCATCGGCACCGTGCAGGAAACCCCCTCTGTGCTCCATAAGATCATGGTTCCCCCCAATCTCAGCGGTACCATTCAGGAGATCCGTGGCGGCTCCTTTACTGTGGAGGACGATATCGCCCTTCTGGTGACGCCCAAGGGAAGAAAGGTCCCCCTGACCATGATGCAGAAATGGCC
>JAFQRI010000107.1 GCA_017410185.1 Oscillibacter sp.
AGGCCGCGCTGCTGACAGGGCTGCAGAGCAATCTGATGCGCCTTTCCATGGGCATCGCGGCGGCGGTTCTGGTGCTGAGTCTGGTGCTGTCCAAAGCCCTGACAAAGAAGATCGGCATGCTCCTCACCGCTATCCGTGAGGTGCGGGAGGGCGCCTACAGCACCCGCGCCAAGGTGCCGGGGCGGGATGAGATCGCCCAGATCGCACAGGAGTTCAACAGTCTGACCGACCGGCTGCAGACCACGGAAAACGCCCGCCGCAGATTCGTTTCCGACGCTTCCCACGAGCTCAAGACTCCCCTTGCGGCCATCCGGTTGCTGACGGACTCCATTTTGCAGTCGGACCGCATCGATATGGATACCACCAAGGATTTCGTTGCGGATATCGGGCAGGAGGCGGAGCGCCTGACCCGCATCACAGAGGATCTCCTGCATTTGACGAGGCTGGACAGCGGCGTGATGGACCGGCCTGACCGCGTGGATGTGCTGCCGGTTTTGGAGCAGGTGATGCGTATGATGAGCCTGCTGGCGCAGGAAAAGGGCGTGGAGCTCACCTATGAGGCAGGAGAGGGCTGCACCGTGCTTGGCACCCGGGATGAGATCCATCAGGTGATCTATAATCTGACAGACAACGCTGTGAAGTATTCCGGCGCAGGAGGCGCCGTGCAGGTGACGCTTCGCAAAGAGGGAGAAGAAGTGGTTTTGCAGGTGGCAGACAACGGCGCCGGTATTCCGGAGGAGGATCTGCCCCGTGTGTTTGAACGCTTCTACAGGGTAGATAAGGCCCGCTCCCGTGCCGCCGGCGGCACCGGCCTTGGCCTTTCCATCGTTTCGGATACGGTGCGGCGTCGGGGCGGCAGCGTCACCGCGGAAAACCGCCGGGAAGGCGGCGCGCTGTTCACCGTGCGCTGGAGCGCCGTGAAAGGAGGGAAGAGCTGATGAAACGGATCATTGGCATCCTTCTTTGCGTCACCCTGGTTGCATGGATCCCCGGCTTTGTGGGGGGGCTTACCCCCAGAAGTGGGAGAGAGGACGGCTATGCCCTCTACTTTCTGGTGGATGACTATGAAAACAGTGCCGGCGGCGGCGCCCTTGCCGTCGAGCGTGTGGCAGTGGAGGGAGCGGACAGCCGGGAAACTGCGGAAAAGCTCATGGAAAAGCTTCTGGAGGGTCCCACAGAGGAGGGCTTTAAAAGCGCCATTCCCGCAGGCACGGCTCTTTTGAGCTTGGAGCTGCAGGGAAGACGGGCCATCGTGGACCTCTCCGCCCGATACGGTACGCTTTCCGGCATTGCCCTGACATTGGCGGATTATGCCATTACCCTGACGCTTACCCAGCTTACTGACATTCAGGCGGTGGAGATCACCGTTCGCGGCAATGATATCGCTTACCGGGACCAGCAGATCTTTACAGGCCGTGATGTGCTGATCTATCCGGAGGAGGACGTGATCAGCACGGTAATGGTGGAGCTGTATTTCCTTGGAGAGGATGGAGCGCTGCAGGGAGAAAAGCGTGAGCTGCAGCTTTACGAGGGCGACACTCAGGCCGGCAGCGTGGTGGCGGCCCTTGCCGACGGACCGGAGGATAAAGATCTGAAAGAGATCTTCCCCGAAAACTTCCGGGTGCGCTCGGCATGGCAGGAGGACGAGGTATGCTATGTGAATCTCTCCTCCACGGTGTTGGAAAAGGCGCCGGATATGGATCCGGCAGACATTGAAAAGGCGCTGACAGCCATTGGAAAGTCCCTTTGCAGTCTCAGCAGTGTTACGGAGACCCGCTTCCTTGTGGATGGCGAATTTATTCCCCGTTACGGAGATGTGGATATCTCCAAACCCTATAACTAAGGCGTAAACAGTCATCACCCCCGGAGGAAACTCCGGGGGTGAAAAATCATCCAAAGAGCAGCCGCACGGCCCAAGCGCTGGCGGCAAAGCCTGCCAGATCCGCTGCCAGTGCCGCGGGTATGGCATGGCGGGTCCGGCGGATACCGGCAGAGCCGAAGTATACCGCGATGGTATAGAAGGTGGTTTCCGTGCTGCCCAGCATCACTGCAGCCACCCGGCCGATATAGCTGTCCGGGCCGTGGGAGGTCATAAGATCTGTGCCGATGGCAAGGGCGCCGCTGCCGGAAACGGGACGGATCAGCAGAAGAGGGGCTGTTTCCGCCGGAATGCCCACAATCTCCAGCAAGGGGGCAAACAGGGCGGTGAGCAGCTCCGCCGCTCCCGAGGCACGGAACATTGAAACTGCTGTCAGCAGCGCCACAAGGGCGGGGACGATGCGCAGCAGCACACTTAGCCCTTCCTCGGCTCCATGGGTAAGGGCGGCGTAAACATCCACCTTTTTCCCGCTGGCGTATATTGCCACAGCGCACAGCAGCAGGGGGACAATGAGGGAGGAGAGATTCATCGCTTGCCTCCCGTGCGGCTGAGCAGCTTTGCCGCACAAAGACCTGCCACCACGGAAAGAACGGAGGACAGCCACACCGCCGGCAGGATGTCAAAGGGCGTGGCGCTGCCTGCCGCTGCGCGAACGGAGGCGATGGTAGTGGGTAAAAGCTGGATGGAGGCGGTGTTGAGCACCACCAGCATGCAAAGCTCATCGCTGGCAATGCCGCCGCAGCCCACTGCCATTCGCCGCGCCGCCCGGATCCCAAGGGGCGTAGCAGCATTGCCCAGACCCAGGAGGTTGGCGGAAACGTTGGCGGTCAGGGCGGCGAGGGTCTCTTCATCCTTTGCGGCCTGAGGCAGCAGGCGCCGCAGTACCGGGCGAAAGAGCCGGGCCAGGCCGGCGGCAATGCCGCATCGCTCCATGATCTCCATCACGCCGCTCCACAGGCACAGAACTCCTGCCATGGAAAGGCTCAGCTCAACGGCGGTCTGGGCCCCCTCCATGGCAGCGGCGGAAACGGCGTCGATTTTACCGGTGATAAGGCCGCAGATCAGCGCTGCAGTCACCATACCTGTCCAGATGCGGGTCATAGCCATAGAAGATCCCTCCTGTTGGAAAATTGTAAATTTGTTTTAAACTTTTCCCGGGGAAGATTGCGAAAATTGCCGGAATGTGGTATCTTTGATTCATCAGGACCCTCATCACAAGTGAAAAGGAGAAACGATGTGAAATCAACAGGGATCGTAAGAAAAGTAGATGAACTGGGCCGGATCGTACTCCCCATTGAGATGCGGCGCACATTGGACATCGCAGAGCGGGACGCACTGGAAATCTATGTGGAGGGTTCGTCCGTCATTCTCAAAAAGTATAAGCCCAGCTGCATTTTCTGTGACGCCACCCGTGAGATCACGGAGTTCAAGGGCAAGAACGTCTGCCCCAAGTGCCTAAAGGAACTGCAGAGCCTGTGAAAAAACAAAGAGAAAATAAAAAGTGCTGAAAACCAAACCATTGGTTTTCAGCACTTTTTCTTACTTTTCAACAGCTGCGGCGTAAAGCTCGTTTTTGGAGATGCCCGTGTGCTCGGCCACTTCCTTGGCGGCGTCCTTGAGGCGCAAGCCCTGCTCCTTCAGTGCCAGCACCTGGGCTACCGCGTCCTCCAGGGACACGGCGGCCTTTTCCCGCTTGGGCGCGCCCTCCACCACCAGCACATATTCCCCCCGGGGGGCGTTTTCCTGATAATAGGCCACGGCCTCGGCTATGGTCATACGCTGCGTCTCCTCATGGAGCTTGGTCAGCTCCCGGCAGAGGGAGATGCGCCGGTCACCGCCAAAGACCTCCAGAAAATCCTTGAGGGTGTTCTGGAGCTTGTGGGGCGCTTCGTGGAAGATCATGGTGCGCACCTCATACTGCAAGGACTCCAGATGCTCCCGGCGTTCCTTTTTGTTCATACTGAGGAAGCCCTCAAAGGTGAAGCGGAGAGTAGGCAGACCGCTGACAGCCAGCGCATTCACCGCCGCGCAGCAGCCGGGGATGGAGAGAACTTCCACGCCGGCGTCGGCACAAAGGCGTACCAGACCCTCGCCGGGGTCGGAGATGGCGGGAGTGCCCGCATCGGTAACAAGGGCGCAGCTTTCACCCCCCAGAAGCCGGGAGAGAATAGCCTGTCCCGCTGTGACCTGATTGTGCTCGTGATAGCTCACAAGAGGCTTTTTGATCTCCAGATGATTCAAAAGGCGGATAGAAACACGGGTGTCCTCAGCGGCGATGAAGTCCACCGTTCGCAGTGTTTCCTCTGCCCGGGGGGAAAAGTCGCCCAAATTGCCGATGGGGGTGGCGACAAGATACAGCGTACCGCTCATGGTTGGGGGCCCTCCTTGCGAAAATAGATAGTGTCCAGCTCAGCGCGTCCCTCAGGCGTATCCAGCAGCAGGGGCGGCAGCAGCGTCAGCCCACTGTTTCCGCCCCTCCGGCCCTCACAGAGAATGAGGGAGGGGGCGGAAACGGCGTTTTTGCAGACGAAGCGAAGCTGTTTCGGTTCGATTTTATGGCTGCGGAGGGTGCAGAGCACATCCGTCAGCCGTTCAGGCTTGTGGACAAGGCAAAAGCTGCCCCCCCAGCGCAGAAGAAAGGCGGCGGCAGCACACACATCCTCCAATGTGCAGGTAAGCTCCGACCGGGCGGAGCCGAGATCGGCGGAGACCTTGCCTCGCTCGGGCTCATAGTAGGGGGGATTGCATACGCAAAGATCAAAGCTGCCGGTGGAAAAGTGATGCCGCACCTCACGAAAATCTCCGTGAAGGATGGAGAAGCGGTCTTCAATGCCGTTTTCCGCGGCGCACCGACGGGCGAGGGCGGCGGCTTTTTCGTTCAGTTCCACACCGGTAACATGGATCTCCCTCTGGCGCTGGAGCAGCAAGAGCCCCAGAAGCCCTGTGCCGCAGCCAAGATCACATACCCGCAGCCCGGCCTTGAGCCTTGGCAGGGAGGAGAGGAGGAAGGAATCCGTTCCGGGGCGGAAGAGGGTGTCGTCATATACCATTTTCAGTCCGCCGGGACAAAGGACTTCCCAATGCTCCATGGTTTCACCGCCTTGGTCTATATTCAGTGCTATTATAATATAAAAAGAAAATGGGTGCAAGTATCAGCCCTGTTGCGGGGAAAAACAAAAACACACCGCCGAAGCGGTGTGTTTATGTAAGCCTCGAAATTAGTCCTCGGGGCCGATGGCGCCGTTGGGGCAAGTGTCTGCGCAGGAACCGCAGTCCAGGCAAGCACCAGCGTCGATGACGTACTGATCGTCGCCCTGAGAGATGGCGCCGGCGGGGCACACATCAGCGCAAGCGCCGCAGCTGACGCAAGCAGAAGAGATCTTGTAAGCCATAGTAGTACCTCCATTAGATTTGTAGCTTCATTGTAACACACAATTTTGAAAATGCAAGTGGTATGACCAAAATCGGCCACAGAAATTTATGGCTATGAAAATATACATGGAATATTCATTATGAAATGGAGTATTTCCGGAAAAACTGGAACTATATCCATGAACATGAAGGGAGAACCCATGAAAGAGTCAAGATTTTCACCCATCGCGGAGACAGCTCTGCGTCTTGCCCAGAGTGCTGCGGGAGAGTTGGGCCACAGCTATGTGGGAACAGAGCACCTGTTGCTGGGTCTTATACGGGAAGAGGAGGGCATGGCCCATCGGATGCTTATCGGCGCAGGGGTAACGGAAGAGGCTTTGTGCGGGGCCATCCGCCGCAGCGGCGGCGGAGCCCTCCCCGGTCTGGACCCCGTGCAGGGTCTGACGCCCCGGGCCCGGCGGGTAGTGGAGCTTGCGGTGGAGGACGCCCAGCGCTGGGGAGAGCGCTTTGTCAGCACGGAGCATCTTCTCTCCGGCATTTTGCGGGAGGGGAACAACATGGCGGTGCGCACCCTGCGCACAGTGGGAGCAGATCCCCGCCAGCTCCTTACGCTGCTGCAGCAAAAGGAGGGGCGCTCGCCTGCCCGGGAGCGGCCCCTCGCCCGGGAAGAGGCGGGGAGCAAGACCCTACGGGAGTGCAGCCGGGATCTTACTGCCGAAGCCCGCGGGGGACGGCTGGATCCCGTCATCGGGCGGGACGCGGAGATCCGCCACATGATCCGCATTCTCTGTCGACGCACCAAGAATAATCCCTGCCTTCTGGGAGAACCCGGTGTAGGCAAGACCGCCCTTGCCGAGGGGCTTGCCCGCAGCATCGTTGCCGGAGAGGTGCCGGAGGAGCTGCTGGATCAGCGGGTCCTCTCCCTGGATATCGCGGGCATGGTGGCAGGCACCAAGTACCGGGGGGAATTTGAAGAGCGCATCCGCAAGGTGCTGGATGAGGTGAAGCGGGCAGGGAACATCATCCTCTTTCTTGATGAGCTGCACACCGTGGTGGGAGCAGGCAGCGCCGAGGGGGCAGTGGATGCCGCCAATATCTTAAAGCCTGCCCTCAGCCGGGGGGAGCTGCGGCTTATCGGCGCCACCACCGTGGGGGAATACCGCCGCTATATTGAAAAGGACGCCGCATTAGAGCGGCGCTTTCAGCCCATTATGCTGCAGGAACCTTCTGCACAGACGGCCCTTTCCATTCTCAAGGGCCTGCGGCAGCGCTATGAGACTCACCACGGTCTCACCATCACGGATGAAGCCCTTGCCGCGGCAGTGTCCCTTTCCACCCGTTATCTTCCCGGGCGGTTCCTGCCGGACAAGGCCATCGACCTTATGGACGAGGCTGCGGCGCTGGTGCATATGGAAAGCCTTGGAGGGGACCCAAAGGTGGGGGCGGAGGATATCGCTCTGGTGGTCTCGGCGTGGACAGGGATCCCCGTGACCCGGCTGCGGGAAGAGGAGGGAGAGAAGCTGCGGCGCATGGAGGAAGCCCTGTCCCGCCGTGTGGTGGGGCAGCGGGAGGCGGTGGAGGCCCTCTCCCGGGCCATCCGGCGCAGCCGCTCCGGTCTGCGCGCGCCTGAGCGGCCCATCGGGTCCTTTCTGTTCCTTGGTCCTACGGGCGTGGGAAAAACGGAGCTTTGCAAGGCCCTTGCGGAAGTCCTCTTTGGGGAAGAGAGCGCTCTGCTGCGCTTTGACATGAGCGAATATATGGAGCGCCATTCCGTATCCCGCCTTCTTGGCTCTCCTCCGGGCTATGTAGGCCATGAGGAGGGGGGCCAGCTGACGGAAAAGGTGCGCCGCCGCCCCTACAGCGTGGTGCTGTTTGATGAGATGGAAAAAGCCCATGAGGATGTGTGGAATGTGCTGCTGCAGATCCTGGACGAGGGCCGGGTGACAGATGCCCAGGGCCGGCAGGTGGATTTTCGCAATACCGTTATCGTGATGACGGGAAATGTGGGGGCAAAGCGTCTTGTCGCTTCCGGTACGCGGCTGGGCTTTTTGCCATTTGAACAGAAGCGAAGCGGCGATGATGCTCTTTGGGAGGAGCTGCGTGCCACCTTCCGCCCTGAGTTTTTGAACCGCGTGGACGAGATATTGTTTTTCCACCCCCTTGGGGAGGAGGAACTGCGTCAGGTGGCCCGCAGGATGCTTGGCGCCCTTTCAGAGCGCATGAAGACCCTGGGACTTACGCTGGAAGCCGGGGAGGAGGCAGTGGCCGCCCTTGCCAAAGCAGGCTTCGACCCCAAAAACGGAGCCCGCCCTCTGGGACGGCTGATCCGCACCCGGGTGGAAGATCCTCTGGCAGAGGCGCTGCTTGCAGGGGAGCTTCGCAAAGGCGACACCGCCCTTGTGACGGTGGAGCAGGAACAGGTCGTTGTGCGTTCCCAGCAGCCGATGTTGACTTGATTTGTTCACAATTGCATCGTATAATAGAGACAAATCATCCAAAACATGGAAAGGAGCGCCTTCTATGGCATTTGTTTTTAACTTTGGCGGGTTTAATCCCGGCGGCTTCGGAGGCTTTGGCGGCTTTCAGAATACGGAGAGCACCAACAGCGGCGAAAGCCCCTTTCAGCAGACTCCGCCCACACCCAAAAAACCGAAAAAACCCCGCAAGGCCATCGGCAACGCGTTCACCCGCACTCTTATCAATCTGGGTGTGACGCTTTTGTTCGCGCTGGTCTACTTCTACGTGGAGCTGCCTGCCCTGAACTTCCACGCGGAGGAATTTTATGCCTTCGCCTTCCTCGTCTGCGCGGTATACTGCATCAGTGCCGTTGTGACCTCCGGTTTTCAGGGGGAGGGCGTGAAGGGGTATGTGGGCTTTGTGAAGAAGCAGTGCACCATTCCCTTCCTCGCCTTCATCGCCATGATCGCAGCCATTGCCATCGGCTCCATCTCCTCCTGGGTGGTGCTGCGGGCCCAGAGCTACAGTGAGCTGCTGCCCCTGGAAGAGGGCGGCGATTTCGTCGCCGGTGTGGAGGAGATCAGCTACGACCAGATCCCCATGCTGGACGCTGACTCTGCCGCACGCCTCGGCAACCGCAAACTGGGCGAGCTGAGCGACATGGTCTCCCAGTTCGAGATCCTGCCCACCTATACCCAGATCAACTTCCAGGGCCGTCCCGTCCGCGTGACCTCCCTTGCCTACGGCGATATCATCAAGTGGTTCACCAACCGCTCTGAGGGCCTGCCCGCCTATATCATCATCGACATGGTGACGCAGGAGGCGGAAGTGGTGCGATTGAGTGACGGAATGAAGTATACCCCCGCAGAGCATTTTGGACGGAATCTGTACCGCCATCTCCGGTTCCACTATCCCACCATGATGTTTGACGCCCCTGTTTTTGAGATCGACGAGGAGGGCACTCCCTACTGGGTCTGCTCCCGCATCGTCAAGACCATCGGCCTTTTCGGCGGAACGGACGTTCAGGGCGCGGTGCTGGTGAACGCCATCACCGGCGAGAGCACCTATTATGAAGAGGTCCCCACGTGGGTGGACCGCCTCTATTCCCCCGATATCATCATTGAGCAGTACGACTACTACGGCCAGTATCATAACGGCTTCCTCAACTCCATGTTCGGTCAGAAGGATGTGACCCTCACCACCGACGGCTACAACTACATCGCCCTCAACGACGATGTGTATATGTATACCGGTGTCACCTCCGTCACCTCCGACCAGTCCAACATCGGCTTCATCCTCTCCAACCAGCGCACCAAGGAGACCAAGTTCTACCGCGTGGCCGGTGCTACGGAGTATTCCGCCATGGAGTCTGCCGAGAGCCAGGTCCAGCAGATGCGCTATGTGGCTACCTTCCCATTGCTTTTGAACATTGCCGAACAGCCCACCTATTTCATGGCTCTCAAGGGTGCTGACGGCCTTGTGAAGATGTACGCCATGGTCAATGTGCAGCAGTATCAGATCGTTTCCACCGGCTCCACCGTGGCCGAGTGCGAGCAGAACTACCTCAATGCCCTTGCCCATAACGGTCTCATCGGCGCAGGCAGCGCCGCCATCAGCGGCGAAGCCACGGAGGCAACAGGCACCGTCGCCGAGATCCGCAGCGCTGTGATCGGGGGCAACACCCACTATTATATCCGCATGGAGCGCATGTCCGCGTATTTGGATTTTGCAGCCAATGAGGTGCCCGAGGCAGTGCTTTTGAATGTGGGTGACACCATCGTTTACACCTACGTCATCGAGGGCACGGAGTTCCCCGCCGGCGGCATCGTTCCCGCCACGTCCTTCCGCTACGCGGGGTGAGAAAAAAGGGGAAAAATCCTCAAAAAATATTGAAAAAACCATTGACAAAGTGAATTTTCGTTGTTATACTTGGTAAGCCGCTTTGAATGGGTCTCAAGTGCGCACACTGCGCCGCCCCCGACAGCGAGCCCGTATATGAAGGAGTTGAAAGAGAAATGAACGCAATCATCGTGACCGGCGGTAAGCAGTACAAGGTCGCAGAGGGTGACGTGCTCTTCATCGAGAAGCTGGACCAGGAAGCCGGCGACGTCGTGAAGTTCGAGCAGGTCCTGGCCATCATCGATGGCGAGGAGGCCACCTTCGGTGCTCCCGTTGTGGAGGGCGCTTCCGTTGAGGCTAAGATCCTCAAGAACGGCAAGGGCAAGAAGATCCGC
>JAFQRI010000108.1 GCA_017410185.1 Oscillibacter sp.
GCCGCAGTTATGGGTGCGGGATTGCATCATAATAGTGCTTCCTTTCTGATAATTATTTGTATAATAATTTAAATATATTGCTATTTGTAATTAAAATTAGAGGTCATCCCAGGATGACGCTGCCCTTTTCCTTCTCGGCAAGACCAGCCTTGATGCGGTAAATGGTGGCGGCAGGCTCCAGCTTGGTCTGCTCGCCGGTGGCCATATCCTTGCAGGCGACCACGCCGGCGTTGATCTCATCCTCGCCCAGGAACACCACATAGGGGATGCTCAGCTTGTCGGCATAGGAGATCTTCTGCTTGAATTTCTTCTGCTCACAGTGGAGCTGGGCGCGGATGCCGTTTTCCCGCAGGCGGGTGGCAAAGCCGATGGCAGCGGAGAGATCGTCGGTCATGGGCAGGATCAGAACGTCAGCGGGAGCGGTGGGAAGGGCGGGATTCAGCATGCCCTGCTCGCCCAGCACATAAAACAGGCGGGTAAGGCCGATGGAGATGCCCACGCCGGGGAGCTTCTTGTCGGTGTAGTACTCGGCAAGGTTATCATAGCGGCCGCCGGAGCAGACGGAGCCGATCTCGGGGTGGTCCAGCAGCGTAGTTTCATAAACGGTGCCGGTGTAGTAATCAAGGCCCCGGGCAATGGTGAGATCCACGGCGAAGTTTTCCTCGGGCACGCCGAAGGCGGAGAGGTATTTTACCACGGTGTTCAGCTCGGCAAGACCGGCGTCGAAGATCTCGTCCCGTCCGGCATAGCCGGTGAGGGCTTCGAGGACGGCCTCGTTGGTGCCGGTGATGGCGATAAACTTCAGGATCTCGTCGGCCTGCTCTTCCGTCAGGGCAATTTCCTCACCCATGAGAAGGGTCTTGACCTTTTCCGCACCGATCTTATCCAGCTTGTCCACAGTGCGCATGATATCGCCGGACTTTTCGGAAAGACCCAGCATGGAGTAGAAGCCGTTGAGGATCTTGCGGTTATTCACCCGGATCTGGAAACGCTTGAGGCCCAAGGTGGAGAAGGTCTTGTAGATGATGGCAGGGATCTCCGCTTCGTTGGAAATATCCAGCTTGCCATCGCCGATGATGTCGATATCCGCCTGATAGAACTCCCGGAAGCGGCCCCGCTGGGCGCGCTCGCCGCGGTAGACCTTGCCGATCTGGTAGCGGCGGAAGGGGAAGGTGAGGTCGTTATAGTGCAGAGCAACGTATTTTGCCAGAGGCACGGTCAGGTCAAAGCGGAGGGCAAGGTCTGCGTCGCCCTTGGTGAAGCGGTAGATCTGCTTTTCCGTCTCACCACCGCCCTTGGCCAGCAGTACCTCGCTGGATTCGATCACAGGGGTATCCAGAGGGGTAAAGCCATAAAGGGAATAGGTGCGGCGGAGAACTTCCATAATGCGCTCCATCTGCTGCTGGGGAGCAGGGAGCAGCTCCATGAAGCCGGAGAGGGTACGGGGGGTCATCTTGGCCATAGCAGGGGCCTCCTTTATGTGAATCATCAGGTATTTCTGGAAGAAGGAGGGGCGGAACCCACATATTTTTCCTTTTCGGCGAAAAAAATATGCTCCCGTCCCATTGCATTGGGACGAGAGCGAGTATAATCGCTTCGTGGTGCCACCCAAATTCGGGGCAGAGCCCCCTTTGGCCTTCATGTTCGCGGGAAGGGGACCGCAGGCGTTTCCGCCTCCGCTCCGCCGCTGTCCTTCCTCCGGTTCCGGCAGGACGCTTTCAACCTCGGGCGTCCCTCTCTGTGGGCGGAATGGTCAGAGTACTGCTGCGGCATCGCAGCGGGATATTTTCGATTATTTTATGCGATTTTGCAACAAATGTCAAGCCTCAGAGAATGGGGCCGGAGGAAGGCTTTACGCAGCGGTAGTCCAGGTCGCCCCGGGCAAGACCCAGCACCAGCATTTCGGCGGTGGCAATGTTGCTGGCGAAGGGAACATTGCTGCGGTCGCACAGGCGGGAGATGTAATTGACCTCGTTATTCAGGGTGTCGCTGTTGGGGTCATTGAAAAAGAGAACCAGATCAAACTCGTTATAAGCGATGCGGGCGCCGATCTGCTGGCTGCCGCCGTGGGCGCAGGAAAGGAAGCAGTGAATATCCAGGCCGGTAGCATCAGCGACCATGTGGCCGGTGGTATTCGTGGCATACAGATGGTGCTGGGACAAAATGCCGGCGTAAGCGGTGCAAAACTGCACCATCAGATCCTTTTTGTGGTCGTGAGACATCAATGCGATGTTCATGGGAGGAGGCTCCTTTCTCCGTTTTATTTCTATCTTGGGGTCATCGGATACGCAGCAGCGGGGCGCGCTGGCCCTGCAGGCGTTTTGCTATGTTTTTATATGCTGCGGCAGCGTTATAATTGCTGCGCAGAAGCAGGGGGATCCCATGATGCAGGGAAAGGGGAAGCTCATCATCTTCCGGCACCACGCCCAGCAGGGGAAGACCCGCCTTGTCAATGGCATCGTCAATGGTGGAGTGCATACTGCGCAGCATCTTTTTACGCACACGGTTCACCACCAGATGAAGCTTTCCGCTGCCAAAGGCGCTGAGCTCCATCACGGTGTGCTGAGCGTCCCGCAGGGAGGAGGCGTCGGTATTGGTGACCACCACACAGCGGTCAGCGCCGCAGGTGGCAAGGCGAAAGCCGCTGCCAAGGCCGGCAGGGGCGTCCAGCAGGCAATAGTCAAACCGGGCGCGGATCTGGCGCAGAAGAGAGCGCATCTCTTCCTCCGTCACGGCAGTGCTGGGGATCCGAGCGGGAGCGGTGAGAAGAAACAGGCCAGGGATCTTGGGATGCTCCACAACCGCCATTTCCAGGGGGCAGCGGCGGTGGGCAACATCAGAGAAATCCATCAGCGCCCGGTCAGAAAGACCGAGAGCCAGATCCAGATTCCGCAGACCCACATCACAGTCCAGACACAACACTTTGCGCCCGGATTGGGCCAGAGCTGTGCCGACACCGGCGGTAAAGGATGTTTTGCCTGTTCCACCCTTTCCGGATACAACAGCGATGCATTGTCCTGTCATGTGGGACCTCCTTTGACAGTTCTTTACTATTATATAATCTAATAGAGCTGTCTGCAAGTATTTCTTGCGCTAAAATGATTAAAAAATGATTAAAGAGGACTTTTTTTGATCTTCGCAAAGGCTCTGGGATACTTTTTGGGCGTAGGAGCAACTTTTCGGATAATTACGAGGCGGTGGCTGACTTCCGTGCCGGGGATGGTATAATCCACGCATTTTTCAATTTTGCCGCCCAGAATGGAGATGGCCTTTTTCGCAGCGTTGATCTCCTCCTCGCTTTCCACACTTTTCATGGAAAGGAAAGCACCGCCCTCCTTCACCAGAGGCAGGCACAGCTCGCTGAGAAGCTGCAAATTGGCAACAGCCCGGGAGGTGACGATATCAAAGCGTTCCCGGTGGTCAGCGGCAAATTCCTCCGCCCGGCCATGGATGCATGCCACATCCTTCAGACCGAGATCGGCGCAGACTTCCTTGAGAAAGTCGATGCGCTTGTTCAGAGAGTCCAGAAGGGTCAGGTGGATGGAGGGTTCCACCAGTTTCAGCGGAACGCCGGGAAAACCTGCGCCGGTGCCGATATCCGCCACGGTTTTGTCCTTGAAATCATAGAGGTGGGCAAGTGCCGCGCAGTCCAGAAAATGGAGAGTAGCCACATCCCGGGGCTCGGTAATGGCGGTGAGGTTCATCACCTTATTTTTTTCCAAAAGGAGCTCGCCGTAGCGAATGAAGCTGCAAACGTTTGCAGTGGGAAGATCCAGGGCCGCGAGGCCCTGGTTCAGCAGTTCTTCCATTATTTCTTCTCCTTCAGGAGATCCCGGATCTCCATGAGGAGCTTTTCCTCAGCGGAGGGCTCAGGGGGAGCGGGGGGAGTTTCGGGCTCGGCAGCGGCCTCTTCTTCCTTCTCTCTGGCGGCCTCTGCCTTAGCGCGCATGGTGTTGATGACCTTGATGACGCAGAAAACGGCGAAAGCGGTGATGAGGAAGTCCACAATGGTGGCGATGAACAGGCCGAAATTCATGGCGACCTCAGGGGTTTCAACGGCGCCTTCGGCGTCCAGAACGGCCTGCTTGAGAACCAGCTTCCAGCTCTCAAAGTTGATGCCGCCGGTGAGCATGCTCACAGCCGGCATGACCACGTCGATAACCAGAGATTTGGAGATGGTGCCAAAGGAGCCGCCAATGATAACGCCGACTGCCATATCCACCACGTTACCGCGGGCGATAAAGGTCTTAAACTCGTTGATAAAGCCGCCGGTTTTCTCTTTTACTGCCATAAAATGATGACCTCCTGTATATTTCTTCTTTTAGAATACGAAGGGGAGTTGACTTACTTGGTGGGGACCAGCTTTTCCTTGCCGCCCACATAGGGTCGCAGAGCCTCGGGAATGGTCACGCTGCCGTCAGCCTGGAGATGGTTTTCCAGGAAGGCGATGAGCATACGGGGAGGAGCCACCACAGTGTTGTTCAGGGTGTGGGGGAGGTAGAGCTTGCCGTCCTCGCCCTTGACGCGCATCTTCAGGCGGCGGGCCTGAGCATCACCCAGGTTGGAGCAGGAGCAGACCTCGAAGTACTTCTGCTGGCGGGGAGACCAGGCTTCAATATCGCAGGACTTCACCTTCAGGTCGGCCAGATCGCCGGAGCAGCACTCCAGCTGGCGGACGGGGATCTCCAGAGAGCGGAACAGCTCCACGCTGTAGCGCCACATCTTTTCGTACCAGGCCATAGAGTCCTCAGGCTTGCAGACGACCACCATCTCCTGCTTTTCGAACTGGTGGATGCGGTAGACGCCGCGCTCCTCAATGCCGTGGGCACCCTTCTCCTTGCGGAAGCAGGGGGAGTAGGAGGTGAGGGTCTGGGGCAGCTGGGCCTCGGGAATGATCTGATCAATGAACTTGCCGATCATGGAGTGCTCGGAGGTACCGATGAGATAGAGGTCCTCGCCCTCGATCTTATACATCATGGCGTCCATTTCCGTCTGGGACATAACGCCCTCCACCACGTTGCCGTGGATCATGAAGGGAGGGATGCAGTAGGTGAAGCCCTTATCGATCATGAAATCCCGGGCGTAGGCCAGCACGCCGGAGTGGAGACGGGCAATGTCGCCCATGAGATAGTAGAAACCGTTGCCGGAAACGCGGCCTGCAGAGTCCATGTCAACGCCGCTGAGGCTTTCCATGATAGCGGTGTGGTAGGGGATCTCGTAGGCGGGGGTCACGGGCTCACCGAAGCGCTCCACCTCTACGTTGAATTCGTCGCTCTCGCCGATGGGCACGGAGGGATCGATGATGTTGGGGATGGAGAGCATAATGCGGCGCACCTTCTCGTCCAGCTCCTTTTCCAGTGCTTCCAGCTCGGCGAGGCGGTCGGCGTCAGCCTTGACCTTGGCTTTGACCTCCTCGGCCTCAGCCAGCTTGCTGGGGTCCTTCTTTGCCTGGCCCATCAGCATACCCACCTGCTTGGAGAGCTTGTTGCGCTCGCTGCGGAGGTTATCAGCCTCCACGATGGCGGCACGGCGCTGGCTGTCCAGCTCGATGACCTCGTCCACCAGGGGGAGCTTGTGGTCCTGGAACTTCTTCTTGATGTTTTCCTTTACGACATCGGGGTTTTCCCGGACAAAACGAATGTCAAGCATGGTAATTTCTCCTTAACACATATAATTTATAAGGTCAGTAGCTGCTTACGTCAGCCCTGTGTTTCACGTGAAACATCGCCAGACCCTTCCTCGGCTTCGGTGGCTTCCAGTGCGTCCAGCTCTGCTTTGATGGCCTGGAAGGTCTCGGCAGGGGAGGGAACAGAATACTCCTTCTGGGAGGGAAGCAGCTTTTCCAGCTCCAGTGTTTCCATGGTCTGGATGGTGCCGCGGCAGTGGTCATATTCTCCGGCAAGGTACTGCTGCTGCAGGATATAAAGCTGGGTCAGGGCCTTCATCTGCAGATCCTGGGTTTCCTGGGCCTCCGTCATGGTCTGAATGGTTTCTTCCAGCGCTTCCCGCTGGTCGTCGGCTTCATTCAATGCGTTTTGCAGCTCGATCACCATTTCCTGATGGGACTGAAGGCTCTGCATGGCACTGAAAGAGTGCTGCAGTTCCCCAAGCCCTTCGGAGGTGGTGCGCTGGTGCATCATCATGGAGAGGGCCATGAGCAAAAAGGCCGCGATGAACATCACCAGAATATAATGGATAACGGGTTTTCCGTTATGGGGTTTCTGCTCGTCTTTGGGTTTTTCCTGATTCATGGGGTATCCTTTCTGCCGGTGCGAATGAGAGCCAGCGCTTCCAACAGATCGTTGAGATCGTCCATACCGTAGTACTCCAGTTCAATGCGGCCCTTTTTGCGGCCGGAGACGATCTTTACGCCGCGGCCCAGCTTTGCGGCAAGCTCCTTCTGGGCCTCCGCGGCATAATCCACGGCGTTGGGGTCTTTTCGGGGCGGTTCCTTGGGTTCGGCCTGCAGCCGCTTGACCAGCGCTTCTGTCTGGCGGACAGAAAGGCCCGTATTGACCACGGTTTCCGCAGTTCTCTCCTGCAGGGCGGGAGAGAGGGGCAGCAGGGCACGGGCATGTCCCGCGGAAAGGCGGCCATCCTCCACCATGGCCCGAACGGGCTCGGTGAGGTTCAGCAGGCGCAGGGCATTGGCAACAGCGCTGCGGCTTTTGCCCACGCGCTGGGCGGCCTCTTCCTGGGTCATATGATAGTTTTCCATAAGGGAATGGAAGCCGGCGGCTTCTTCCATGGGATTCAGGTCTTCCCGCTGGAGATTTTCGATCATTGCAAGCTCTGCGGCTTTGCGGTCGTCGGCCTCGATGATGATGGCAGGTACTTCGCTCAAACCAGCCATGCGGGCGGCACGCCAGCGGCGTTCACCTGCAATGATCTGGTAGTAGCCGGAAGAAAGCTTCCGGACAGTGAGAGGCTGAATGATGCCGTGCTCACGGATGGAATCTGCCAGCTCGGCAAGGGCTTCTTCATCAAAATACTTCCGGGGCTGGCCGGAATGGCTCTCCACCTGAGAGATAGGGAGATAGAGCTGACCGGAGCCTTCGGTCTTCATCACATCATCGCCCAACAGGGCGCCGAGACCGCGGCCAAGGCCAGAGGGCTTTTTTGCTGCCATGGATAGCTCCTTTCGGTGAGGGTTTGGGAGGAAATTGCGCCTCCGGAGCTCAAAGAAGAGCAAGACAGAGGAATTTTACTGCTTTTTCAGGAATTCTGCAGCCAGAGCGGTATAGGCTTCGGCGCCGCGGCAGGTGCGGTCATACGCGGTGATTGGCTTGCCGTGGCTGGGAGCCTCAGAAAGGCGGACATTGCGGGGGATCACAGTGGCATAAACCTTTCCGGGGAAGTAGTGCTTGACTTCCTCGGCCACCTGCAGCGCGAGGTTGGTGCGGCCATCAAACATGGTCAGCAAAACGCCTTCCAGAGAAAGGTGGGGATTGAGGCTGCGGCGAACGATGCGCACGGTGTTCATCAGGTCACTGAGACCTTCCAGCGCATAGTATTCGCCCTGCACCGGGACCAGAAGACTATCCGCCGCACAAAGGGCATTCAAAGTCAGCAGCTCCAGAGAGGGAGGGCAGTCAATAAAAATGTAGTCATAACGCTCACGCACCTGATCCAGAGCGTCTTTTAAAAGAAATTCCCGGCGGTCAAAGCCAATGAGTTCAATGCCGGCGCCGGCCAAAGCCTTGTTGGAGGGCAGCACATCGCCGTATTTGGTATGAACGATGACGTCTTCGGTGGGCACGTCGCTGACCAGAACCTCATAAACACCCTTGGAGAGGGTTTTATCCACACCCATGCCGGAAGTGGCATTGGCCTGAGGGTCAAAATCACACAGCAGCACCCGCTTGCCTTTTTCCACAAGGGCGGCAGCCAGATTCACACAGGTGGTGCTTTTGCCCACGCCGCCCTTTTGATTCACGATCGCAATGGTTTTTGCCACGAATGTACCTACTTTCTTGTTCGAAAAGGGATATTTACATACATTATGCATTATAACAAGGAGACATAAAGGTTGCAAGGGTGAAACGCAAAAAAGGAGGGAAAAGGCGCCTCAAATTTTTTGAGAAAAGATTTTGCAAAAAAACAGGGAATGTTTCACGTGAAACATTCCCTGTTTTAAGTGGTTTTATGCAAGCATCATGGCAGCCTGTGCCTCTAGTACCAGCTCCACAAAGCCGTCCTTCATGGCAAAAGTTCTGCCGGAGATCAGATCGGTGGCGGTGTTCCCGCTCCAGGGGATGGTGAGAACATGCCGCCAGGCGTCCCGGTTTACCACGGTGACGATACGCTGATCTGCCGTTTCCCGGGCAAAGGCCAGGAGAGGACCGGAGGTGAAGAGCCAATGAAGCTCGCCCTCCTGCAGGCAGACATTCCGGTTTCGGATCTCACCAAGACGGCGGAAGAAGGCCAGAAGACGGTGGTCTTCCTTGCCCCAGGGGTAGCAGCAGCGGTTGAAGGGATCGCGGCAGCCCTCCATACCGGCTTCATCGCCGTAATACACCATAGGAGAGCCGGGGAAGGCGTACAGCACCGTCATGGCGCAGCGCAGCAGCGCCAGAGCGATAGAGCGCTGCTGAGGGGAGAGATGAAATTCCGCCTGATCCTTGCGCTCTTTGGGCAGTTCCCGGTCTGCACCCAGCACGGTCAGCAGGCGGGGGGTATCATGGGTGCCCAGAAGATTCATGCAGGAATAAAAAGCGTCCCGGGGGTAATTCTCCCGCAGGGTTTCCACAGCCTCACGGAAATCATCAGCGTCCCCGCCCCGGAGATAGTTCAAAAGGGCGGTGCGCAGGGGATAGTTCATCAGCCCGTGAGTCTCTGTACCCAGAAGATACTTCCGGCGCTGATTGTAGGCGATCTTGTTGGAGCCGTCATCCCAGACCTCGCCGATCAGGAGAGGGTCGTCGATGGTTTCTTCCATGGCAGTGCGGATCTTTTCGATAAAGCTGTCGGGCAGCTCGTCTGCCACGTCCAGACGCCAGCCGTCTGCACCGCAGCGCAGCCATCGGCGAACGATGGAGTCCTCGCTATCAATGATAAAGTCGATATAATCGGGGTTGGACTCCTCCACGGCGGGAAGGGTCTTGAAGCCCCACCAGGACTCATATTCGTTAGGCCACTGAGAGAAGCGGAACCAGTGATACCAGGGGCTGTCCTTGCTCTGGGCGGCGCCAAGAGTAGAGTAGTGACCGTCCACATTGAAATAGAGGCTCTGGGAGCCAATGTGATTAAAGACACCGTCCAAAATCACGTGCATGTTCCGCCTCTTTGCCTCCGTGCAAAGGGTGCGCAGATCCTCTTCCGTACCCAGCATGGGATCTACCCTGCTGTAATCGCCGGTGTTATAGCGGTGGTTGGAGGCGGATTCAAAGATGGGGCACATATAAATGGTAGTGACCCCTAAAGTTTTCAAATAGTCAAGTTTTTCTGTAATACCCTTGAGATTTCCACCGAAAAAGTCTCTATTTCTGATTTCACCATCAGGGTCGGGAGCCCATGCGGGCTCTTCGCCCCACTTCTCATGGAGCCAGCGGTTGCCCAGCATCCCTTTGGGATCGGCGGGAGTGCCGGAGCAGAAAAAGCGGTCGGGGAAGATCTGATAGGTAATACCTTTTCCAAACCATGCGGGATACTGGCTGGGGCGGTAGACTGTCTGCTGCCAAGGGGTAGAGGCCTCCCGGCAATAGCCATTTTTATCCAGCCAGGTCACAGAGCCGTCGGGCTTTTGCAGGCGGAAGGAATACCACATCAGCTCCGGCTGATCAGGGGCGGTGATGGTCACGGCAAAGCAGGTGCGCTCGCCCTCAATGCCGGTGGAGGGCATGGCAGCTTCCAAGTGGGTATCGGAAAACTCCAGATGCATCACCAGTGTGCAGCGGATAAAGCCGGCGGAGGAAAGAGGGCGGCAGCGGAAGGAGATCTCCGTGCCGCAGGCAACGGCTCCATAGGGTTCTTTGCAGTAGGTGCAGCGGGAGTCAAAAACAAAGGGTTCGCTCATGGTCAAAGGCTCCTTTTACTCTCTCATTGTCTTCCCCTTCCGGGGATGGGGCAGTGCGGGAGGCAGAGCCTCCGTCAGGGTCTGAGCTGGTTTTCGCCCATATAGGCGATGCCGATATCCTCGCCGGAGAAATAGGCATTGAGAATCTCCACAGCGGTGGAGGCCAGAGCACCGCCGCTGCCGCCCTTTTCGATAACGATGCCCACAGCGATCTCGGGGTCATCATAAGGGGCGAAACAGACGAAGACGCCGTTGTTGGTCTGGTTGCTGAAGACCTGTGCGGTACCGGTTTTGGCGCCGGCTTCCACCACGCAGCTGCTGAAATAGCCGGCAAGGGAGGTCTTGGTCAGTTGATGCATGCCCTCCTTCACCGCGGTGAGGGTGGAGTCGGTGATGGGCACAACGTTGGTGGGAGAGGTATCGCCAAGAGCGATGACTTCGGAATGGTCATAGGATTTTACGGCCTTGAGCAGATGTGCCTCACAGTGCTTTCCGCCGGAGACCAGTGTGGCGATGTAATTTGCCAGTTGCAGGGGAGAATAAAGCTGGTTTGCCTGACCGAAAGCCGCCCAGGGAGCCTGGTTTTCACCCACATTGTTGCTGGGAAGGGTGCCCTCCCGCTCGGCGATCTCGATGCCGGTGGACTGGCCAAGACCAAAAGCGGTGAGATAATCCACCAACGAGTCCATGCCGAGGCGATAGCCCATTTCGGCAAAATAGTAGTTGCAGGAGACGCGGATGGCCTCTGTCACATCCACTGGTCCGTGAGCACCGGGATAGATCCAGCATTTGGCACCGCTGTTGGGGTCGCCGGGGTAGGCCCAACGGCCGGTATCCCGCACATATTCGTCAATGGAGGTGACGCTGCTTTCCAGGGCGGCGACAGCGGTGAGGTGTTTGAGGGTGGAGCCGGGGGCGTAGGTGCCCTGTGTGGCGCGGTTCCACTCGGGTCGGGCGGGATCGGCGTTCAAAAGGGCGATATTCTGGCGGTAGGAGGAAAGATCATAGGTGGGATAGGAGGCAAGAGCCAGCACCTCACCGGTGCCTACCTGAATGACTGCTGCACCGGCACCGCGATCATTGCGGTCATCGGCGGCATTCATCTTTTCCACTGTGGCGGCCAGAGCATCCTCTACGGCAGACTGGAAATTGAGGTCAATGGTCAGCTCCACCGTGTTGCCGGGCCGGGGCTCCTTGGAATAGTAAACGCCGGTGGTCTTTCCGTCAGCGTTGGAGGAGACCACCCGACGGCCGTCGGTACCCCGGAGATAGTCTTCAAAGGCGGCTTCCACACCGCTGCGGCCAATCCAGTCGTCGCCGTCGTACCCCTTGCCGGCCAGCGCTTCCCGGTCATCGGCCTGATAACGGCTGACCGTGCCGAGAATATGGGAGGCGTAGGGGGTTTCATACTGGCGGATGTAGGAGGAAGAGATCTTGGCGCCGGCATAATTGCCGTCCGCGAGAACGGAGATAAACTCCGTGTCGATGGGCTCCGCCAGCACATAGAGGTTGTTGTTGGCGCCCAAGGCCCGGAGCTTGAGCTCGTACTGAATGCCAACGACCTTTCGGGCGTCGCCGTCAGACCAGCTTTCATCAATGCCGCAGGAGCGGCGCATCATCTCAAGAATGCTTTCAGAGGTAAGTCCTGCAGAAATGAGAAGATTTGCGCTGAACTGCTCCACGGTAAGGGCTTCCAGCAAAGCAGCCTTTTTCTCTGTTTCCGTGGTTTCCGGCGTGAAGGTGGGGAGATGTTCTCCCAGCGCCTCAGGATGTGCCAGCAGATAAGCTCCCAGAAGGTTTTTGGCATCCTTCAAGGAGAGCAGATATTCCAGAAAATTGGATTTCTGGGTGGTGGTAGCGGAGGAAAACTGATAGCTGAAGGGGGCATAGCGGCTCATGGGAAGGGTGTCAGTCCAGTCCACGTTCCACTGTGCGCACAGCTCCAGCAGACGCAGGATGGCTTCGTTGGCGTCCTCCCCGGGTTTGAGGAGAGATTTATCGAAGGTGAGGTTGTAGGCGCTGGAGTTGGACACCAGCGTGCGGCCATTTCGGTCGGTGATAACACCGCGGGCCGCAGTAACGGTCTCCACCCGGGCGATGGACCGCTGGGAAGCAGCCAGATATTCCTCGTGATGGACAACCTGCACATTATAAAGAACGCCGGTATACAGCACCATCACCGCAAGCACCATGGCGCCCAGGAGAAAGAGGCGGAAATAGCGGGATTCTTTGTGGTCCATGGAGCCTCCTTAGTTGTCCAGATGAGTCTTGCGGTAGATCCAGCGGTACATGGCCGTCATGGGAAAAACCGCGGGAAGGGTGATGAGAAATTCCAGCACCATGGTGCGAAAGGCCGCGCTTGCGGGTGCTTTTCCGTCCATCCACAGCAAAAAAATGTGAAAAAGACCGGTGAGAAAAAAGCCGAAGGCGGAGGCAACGGCAGAGCAGAGATAGCCTGCGGGAAGGATACTTTCGGAAAGAAGGGCGCTGAAAAGGCCAACGAGAGGAAAGACCAGCGTGTAAAAGCAGGGGAGGGGAGCAGGCAGCAGCAGATCGCAGAAAACACCCACGGCGAGGGCGAAAGCCGTTCCCGGGGCAGAGGCTTCGTAAGTAGCGGGGATGGCGGCAAACAGCGGAAAGAGAAAGGGGATCACGCCCAGCAGCGCGATGCTTTGCCCAAGGATCCCCTGTGCCAGTGCGCCCAGCAGGGAAACGGCGGCATACAGCCCCCATTTGATGATGGTTTCATTGCGAGCAAGCATGGCAGTTCCTCCGGGAGTCAGTTACGTTACGATTTCAAAGGACTTGACTACAAACACCTCGGTCAGTGCGTCAAGATCTGCGGCGGGGGTCACGATGGCGTAGCTGGAAGCGCCGGAATCGTCCATGCGCACTTCCTTCACATAGCCGATCACCAGACCGGAAGGGTAGAATCCGCCAAGGCCGCTGGTCTCCACCAGATCGCCGGCAAGCAGGTCAGCGTCGGAGGGCAGATAGTCCAGCCGCAGAAGATCTTCCCCCATGAGGGAAAAATCACCCTGAGCGATGCCAAGCTCCTTGGTGCGGAAGACTCTTGCGCCAAGGGAGGTGTCGGTATCCACGGTGGTAAGCACGGTGGACCAGTTATAGCCCGCCTCAGAGATCACGCCCACCAGTGCGCCGGTGGCGTCAATGACGCTGTTTCCAACTTCCACACCGTGAGTGGTGCCCTTGTTCAGGGTGAAGGAGGAGACCCAGTTGGTCACAGAGCGCTCTGTGATGGTGGCGGCTTCCAGATCGCTCAGATCCCGGCGCTGGGCCCGCAGACCCAGAAGCTGGCGCAGCAGCTCGTTTTCGTCCCGGTCGGCCTGGGCCTGACGTACTGTCTCCTCCATCTCGGCAATGGTCTTTTTTAGGGCGGCGTTTTCCGCCTCCAGAGCCTTGATATCTTTATAATAGGCCTGCTTATCATTGAACCAGGTGGCCACCGCCGTGTAACCGCTGCGGAAGGGGGAGGTGAGAACACCGGTGATGTTCACCAGAGGGGAGGCGTTGAAAAAGGACATGAGCGCCAGCGCCGCGGCGATGACCGCCCCGGCGAACAAGACCCATATCCCGTGGTTTTTCAAAAAATTCTTCAAGGGGAAATGCCTCCAGATGGTTGCAGAATCGATCTTACAGCAGCTTTACGCCAAAGCGCTGCAGCATGCGGCTCAGCCGCAGAACGGGAAGACCCATCACATTGAAAAAGTCACCGTCCAGCTTTTCCACCAGCAGTGCGCCCTTGCCCTGTACGCCGTAGGAGCCGGCTTTATCCATGGGTTCGCCGGTAGCAATGTAGGCAAGAAGCTCGCTTTCCGTGGCGGAGCGGAAATAAACATGGGTGGTCTCGGATTCCGTGAGGACGGTTTCCCCCTGACGGACGGTAACGCCGGTGCAGACCGTGTGGTGGCGGCCCTGCAGGGCGGTGAGCATCCGCAATGCGTCTGCCTCGTCCCGGGGCTTTCCGAGGCGCTGGTCGTCCAGAAACACCATGGTGTCAGCGGTAATGACGATCTCATCGGGAGAGGAGGGGACCTCGTCAGACTTCTCCCGGGAGATGTATTCCACCACCTGCTGGGGTGTCAGCCCCTCGGGAAAGGCTTCCTCCACCTCCGGCACACGGATCTCAAAATCCGTGATGCCGATGCGCTGCAGCAGCTCCTGCCGCCGGGGAGAACCGGAGGCCAATACGATTTTAGACATAATTTACCTCTTTTATAATCGGGAGATCATTTCTTTCCGGTGGAGCCAAAGCCGCCCCGGTCCTCGCCCTCCAGATGATCTACGCGGATAAAGCGCAGGGGGGGCTGGTTTTTCATAATGCGGAACTGGCAGATCCGGGCGCCCTTTTCGATGGTGACGTCCCGGGTGGCATAGACGGGCATGCGCCACTGGTCATTGTCGCCGCGGTAAGAATAGTCCACCACGCCCATGGAGTTGGTCTGGAGAATGCCGTAATTTTTAAAAGTGGAGCTGCGGGGCACCAGATGGGCTTCATACCCTTCCGGCAGGGCAATGGCGATCCCCAGAGGGATCAGGCGAAAATCCCCGGCCTTCAGAGTAACTTCCTCTGCGGTGCGCAGGTCGATCCAGTCGGATTTTCCTGCCACATAGCAAAGCTCCTCCATGTCATCATGGTAATATTTGACTTTAATCTCTTCCATAATCGGCTCCAAAATGATGAAGTTTTGTATAAGAATTAGATTATATTACTAATAGTATTTAAAGTTTGGTCATTCCACGCCGCGCTCATAGAGGCCGCGGGTAAATTCTCCCGTGCAGGAGCGGTTTTCCCGGTAGGCGCGGAAGATCTCCACGCACTCCTCGGGAGACTCCGTGGTGAAGCGGAGGCGGGCATAGGCAAGGCCGCAGCGGCGGTAATCGGAGCGGTCGGCAAGGTAGAGGGGACGGCTATTCTGCAGCTCCGTGCGGTGACCGTAAACGCCCAGCATGGGGAATGCAGCGCCGGTACGGTCCACAAGGCAGTGGCCGCCGGCGCAGGGGGCCTTTTCGCTGACGCAGCGGCCTGTCTGATCCAGCTTGCAGCCAATGGAATTTTGCACAAGGCAGTTTTCCGTGATCATCAGAGGCAGGCGGCCATAGACGATGGCCTCCGTGGGGATGACCTTCGTCAAGTCCCGGATCTGGGCAAAACGCAGCTCAAAGGAGACGCAGGCACTGCGCAGATCCTTGCTTTGAAGATATGCAAGGGAGCGGGAATTGAACACATTCAGACCGTAATCACCAAAAAGCTCCATTTCTGCCTTTTTGGCAATGGAGAAATGACCAATATTGCCTGCGGCAACGGCTGTAACGCCCTTTTCCTTTACAATGCTGAGAAGCTTCAAAAGCTCCTTTTCATCCCTGTCCCGCCATACGCGGGGCAAAATGGCGCACCAGCGGGCATCGGTCTCGGGAAGAACAGGCATGGAGGCAAGGACTTCCACAGGCGCATAGATCCGCGCAGGATTGAGGGCGAGCAGCTCCGGGGTGATCTGACGGGCATACATCACGGAAACGGTAAATTCCGGTTCGGCGGCAGAGCAGTCTGCCTCCGGCAGGGGAGGAGCCTCCAGACGGCGGCGCTGCGGGGGAGCGATGCGCTGGTCCGTCAGGGCTTCGAGACCTTCCCGCCGCAGGGCATTGATGGCGCTGGCGGGGAGGGACAGTCCCTCCTCCACCTCTGCGTGAACGCTGGCACAGCGGTAGGGGGTGCCGCCGGTTTTGCCAAGGCGGGTCTCCATCTCCTCTGCAGTGACGGCGCGGCTGCGGGCAGCCTCGGGAACGCTGCCGGTGACGGTAACGCTGTGCCCGTCCTCATCCCACAGCGTCAGGGTGAGGGGCTCGCCCGACGCGGCGCGGCAGGACATATGAACATCTACGCTCTGGCGGCTCTCTTTTTCATAGGCAGCCCTGGCAGCGGCAAACAGCTCCCTGGGTTCCGGGGCATTCTCGCCGCGGGTGCCGAACATCCCGCTGCCCCGGCGGCCCTGCCAGTACCAGTCGGTAAAGCCGGAGCGGGAGAAGGCGTCCTCCAGCTCCTGCTCTTCGGCGGCGGTGGGGGTGCGGTTTTCGCTGAGAAGGGTGGAGTAGATCCGCGCGATGACGGCCACGTACTCCGGCCGCTTCATGCGGCCTTCCAGCTTCAGGCAGGAAACACCCATATCGGCCATGTCCTGCAGCTCACCGGCAAGGCAGCTGTCCTTCAGGCTGAGGGGATATTTCTTGCCTGCCTTACCGTCCACACCGTAGGGCAGGCGGCAGGGCTGGGCGCAGCGGCCCCGGTTGCCGGATCGGCCGCCAATGAGGGCGCTCATTTCACACTGGCCGGAATAGCACATGCAAAGGGCGCCATGAACAAAGATCTCGATCTCCGCAGGGCAGTTTTCGATGATGGTTTTGGTGTCCTCCCGGGAACATTCCCGGGCGATGACCACCCGCTCGCACCCATCGGCGGCAGCCTCACAGGCGCCGCCGGAGGTAAATACGCTCATCTGGGTGCTGGCGTGGAGGGGAAGATCGGGCAGAGCCTTGCGCAGCAGATCGAAAAGGCCCCAGTCCTGCACGAGAACGGCGTCGATCCCGAGGCGGCTGGCCTCGGCGGCGGTCTCCAGCGCTTTGGGCAGCTCCCGGTCCGTGACGAGGGTATTCAGCGTGAGGAATACACGCACGCCCCGGGCATGACAATAGCGCAGTGCCTCCCGGAATTCTTCGTCAGAAAAATTCTTGGCACTGCGTCGGGCATTGAATTCACCCCAGCCCAAATAAACGGCGTCCGCTCCGTGCTGCACCGCGGCACGGAGGGACTCCGGCGATCCGGCGGGGGAGAGAAGCTCGGGCCGATCCATCAACCCTTCTTCTCCAGCTTCTGCTGCAGTCGGAAGACTTCGCGCTTGAGATCGCTGACCTCGGCCTGGGCTTTGCCGGCGGCATCCAGATAGCCTTTGATCTGGCTGCGCAGCTGCTCGGCAGCCACCTGTGCCTTGAACAGCTCGTCGGTGATGTTGGCGGCAGTCAGGATAGCGGCGTCGGTACGGCCCACCTTAATGGAATTGAGCACTTCCGTCATCTTCTCGTCCACATAAGAGGCCACACGCTGGGTATAGGCGGTGGATTCCTCTGCCACAAAGGTATAATCCTCACCACAGATGGTAACAACAACACGGTTTGCCATGGAAATTCCCCTCTCTTTTTATCTCTATTTTGTCTGGGCATACTGCACCCATTATTTCAGTATGTAGTATAACATAAGCGGCGGAAAAAAAACAGACGTTTCTGCAATTTTTCTTCCTTTCGACCTGCTGCGCCGAACTTTGCGGCCTTTCCGCGATATGATAGGACAAAATGAAGGAGGGTGGCTCATGGAAGGAACAGTCAAGCGAAAAATGGTGGAGCTGCCGCCTCAAAGCATCCGGCCCAATCCCCGCCAGCCCCGCAGAGTTTTCGAGGAGGAGGGGATCCGAACGCTGGCGGATTCCATCCGCCGCTGCGGATTGATCCAGCCTCTGACGGTGCGCCGCAGTGGAACGGAATGGGAGCTGGTGGCGGGGGAGCGGCGGCTGCGGGCGGCGAGACTGGCGGGGCTGGAGAGCGTTCCCTGCGTGGTGTCCACTGCGGATGACGATGCAAGTGCGCTTCTTGCGCTGGTGGAAAACCTGCAGCGCAAGGATCTGCATTATTTTGAGGAAGCGGCAGCCGTGGCCGACTACATACGAAAAAGCGGCATCACGCAGGAAGAGGCGGCGGCAAGGCTGTCCCGATCCCCCTCGGCCCTTGCCAACAAGCTGCGGCTGCTGCGGCTGGGAGAGGAGTGCCGCCGTATTCTCACAGAAAATGGGCTTACGGAGCGCCATGCCCGGGCGCTGCTGCGGCTGGAGGAGGAGCGGGAACGGATCAACGCCGCAAAGTATATTGTCCGACGGAAGCTGAACGTTGCCCAGACGGAACAGTATGTGGAGAAGCGCCTTTGTGAGTTGCAGCAGCCAAAAAGGGAGGGAAAGCGCACCTTTATCCTGAAAGATGTGCGCCTTTTTCTCAACAGCATCGACCGGGGAGTGCATATGATGAAGGAGGCGGGGGTTCATGCCCAAACGGAGCGGGAGGAAACAGAGGAGGAGATCCTTCTGACCATCCGAATTCCCAAGGCCCGCCGCTGATGGAAAAGATTGTTACTGCTTTGTAATCCAAATTTCAAAAAAGTATGATAAAATAAACCATCAGTGTGGAAAACCGCACAAATCCATCATCAGGAGGGCTTCATGGAACAGAAAAACAATGGAGCCGTTGGAACGGTGCAAAAATATCCCAGAGGCGCTCCGCTCTATAAGGAAGAAAAAAAGAGAAGCAAAGCGCCCTGGATCCTTATTGTGATCTTGCTGCTGGCGCTGCTGGGGAGCTATGCGGGGCTTTGCGCCTACGCCGGCTCACTGGATGCCTTTTATCCCAACCGCCGGATCAACGGCGTCGCAGTGGGAGGCCTGACTGCCCAGGAAGCCCAGACAAAGCTGGAGAACACGCTGCTTTCTCAGAATGTGATCCTTTGTGAGGAAGTGAGCGGATCGATCCTCGCGGCGGTCACGCTGGAGGAGCTGGGCTATACGGAAGAGAGCTTTGCCGGAGATGCTGCATGGTGGCTGGAGGATCAGAAAAACACCGCCTTCATCTGGAAAGGTTGGGAATTTTTCAATATCGCGACCGGCAGATGGCCCGGCGGCGCCAACTGGCGGAAATTTGACAGCAAAACAATGGACCGCACGGTAGATAACATTGTCAGCCAGCTTACCTGTCATCCGGTCCACGGAAGCTATGAGGTGGGGGAAAGTGCAGTTCGCATCACCAAGGCGAAGGATGGACGCGCGCTGAATGCCGCCGCGCTGAAGACGGCACTGATGGCGGTGCATGAGTACAGCGATGCAGGCTATCAGGTACAAGTGCGCTATGAGAGCATCCCTGCAAATCAGCTGGATGTGGAGACCGTTTATGAAGCGATCCGGGGCGAGATGCGGAACGCAAGCTATGACATATCTTCCGGCACCATTCTGCCGGAAGACATGGGAGCGGATTTTGACCTTTCTGAGGCACGGGCTTTGCTGGATGCGGCTCTGCCCGGAGAAGAGGTACTGATACCCGCGCGGATCGAATTCCCGCAGGTGACGGCAGAGGAGCTGAAAGAGGTCCTTTTCCGGGATGTGCTGGGTGAGTGCAGAACCCACGTGAGCGGCACGGCTGCCCGCATCACCAACGTGCGCCTTTCCGCAGAGAAGATCAGCGGTCTTGTGCTCAACAGCGGAGATGTGTTCTCCTACAACGGCTCCGTTGGCAAGCGCACGGAGGAAGCGGGCTTCAAGCCTGCCCCTGCCTACGTGCGGGGCGAGACGGTGGATGAGGTGGGCGGCGGCATCTGCCAGACCTCCTCCACATTGTACTATGCCTGTCTGCGGGCAAATCTTGAGATCACTGAGCGCTATGCCCACCGCTATGTGCCTGCCTACATCGACTGGGGCATGGACGCCACTGTTTCCTGGGGCGGTCCCGACTATAAGTTTACCAACTCCACTCTTTATCCCATAAAGATCGAGACGGAGTACAAGGGCGGCTATCTGACGGTGCGGCTCCTTGGCACCAATATCGACGGTACTTACGCGAAGATGACCAATGAGGTCCTCTCCCGTACTGACTGGGAGACGGAGTATGTGGAGGATCTCACGCTCGCTCCCGGTGCAGAGGTGGAGAAGACCAGCCCCTACACCGGCTATAAGGTGAAGAGCTACCGCCATGTATATGATAAGGACGGGAACCTCATCTCCTCCGCGCTGGAGGATACCAGCAATTATAAAGTTCGCAACAAGGTCATCCTGAGAGGACCAGCCGTGCCCGCGCCGGAGGAAAATGCGCCCGTGGTAGAGATCATCCCCCTTCCGGAGGAGCCCCCCACGGAGCCCCCTGTGGAGCAGCCAGTAGAGCTGCCCGTAGAGATCATCCTCGGTGATGCATAAATAAAAGGAAACTCCCCGAAAAATCGGGGAGTTTCCTTTTATTTACGCTCTTTTTTCAAAAGACGGATATCCTTTCCGAAGAAGGGCAGGACCTGAAATTCACCCTCCATACGGGAGGCGATCTGGGGGGAGTATCGCCGGGCGATCTCGTTGTTGTTCTCGGCGATCTTCAGATTGGTGGAGAGAATGGTGGGACGGTGCTCCATGATGCGGGTGTTGATGAGCTGATACAAAGCGCTTTGGACGAAGGCTGTGGTCATCTCCGTGCCAAGATCGTCCAGGATCAAAAGATCGCAGTTCATAAAGCGCTCCACATCCTCGACTGCGGCCTCATCCCGACCAAACTTCATGGCTTCAAAGCGGTCGAAAATGTGGGAGGCGGTGTCATACACCACGCTCCAGCCGTCAGCGCTGACTTCCCGGGCAATGGCAGCGGAAAGGAAGGTCTTTCCAAGGCCGGGGTCACCGGTGAGCAGCAGGTTGCCGCTGCGCCGGGGATGGAAGTTTTCGGCATAGCGTTTGCAGGTTCGGCAGACCCAATCCATATTTTCCCGGGGAGAAATGCCAAGACCTGCGGTGTCTTCGTCAGAATACCAGTGGAGGGAGAAGCTTTCAAAGCTCTGGCCCCCAAGGTCCAGCATGCGGCTGAGCTCCTTTTGCTGCTCCCGGGCGTAATATTCCTTCAGGCAGCGGCATACCACGCCGCCCCGGTAGCCGGAGTCACCGCACAGGGCGCAGGCGCTCTTTTCCTCCAGTGCGTCCTCAGGCAGGCCCAGATGAAACAAAAGGGCTTTTTTTTCTGCCTGCAGGCTCAGATTTTCCTCCCGCAGCCGCTCTACGGCGTTTCGGGGGTCTGTTCCGCGGCGAAGAGCGGAGGAGATAATACGGCTCATAGTGGTGGAAAGCTCCCGCTCGATCTCCTGCAGGCGGGGGGAACGGCGATAGATCCCCTCCCGCCGGGCGGCAAAGCGATCCTCCCGGACCCGCTTATCCTCTTCAAAGCGCATGAGGGCCTGGCGCATGATCTTGCCGTCATATGCCATGGCTTAGTCCTCCTTTCGCTGCTGGATGAATTTGCGCATCCAGGCGTTGTCGTTGTTTTGCGCCGCGGCAGTCTCGGAGGAGGCTGGCGCAGCCGTGCGGGGACGCTCCCGCTCTTCAATGGCTTCCACGGTATGTAAGCCGGCTTCATGCCAGCGCTTGAGAATGCCGTTGCAGTAAGGCCACTTCAGCTCGTGGCACTTGTACACCGTGCGGTCACAGGCAAGGGCCACCACCTCCGGGGGAAAGCCCCATTCATGCCAGGCGGTGAGATACTTCTCCTCGCTGGCTACGGGCATCCGATCCCCCAGATGCAGCGCCCGCATATAGGCAGGGATCATGCCCTGCCGCTCAGCATATTTTTTCAGGTACTCATTGGCGGCTACATGGTTGTCGATTCCCCGGTTGGACCAGCTGTAGCCCTCCTGCTCGATCTGGCGCATGTTGGGACGGCGGCCTTCGCCATAGCGCCGCCGGATCCGCTCGACACAATGACACACCAGCAGATAAATTACGTCCACGGGAAGCCCCAGAAAATCATACAGGCCGAGGAGCTTGGAGAGGTCGTTTGTAGACAGCTTTTTGCCAAGGCGCCGCTCCACCTGATCGGTGAGCATGCGGAACTCCTCGCTGGAATCCATCATCTCTGCGATCTCGTCCTGCCGGTAGTCGGGCTTTTCATCGGCAGGCTCCGGAATGGCCTCAGGCATCAGGAGCTTGAGCTCCCGCAATACGGCTTCGGCGGCTTCAATGCGGCCTTTTTCCCAGCGAAGCTCTCCCGCAAGGCCTCGGGGAGGAACAGTGCCATGACGGCGCAGCAGGGCAATATACAGCAGCGCTGCGTCTGCGCTGCCCTTTTCCACCAGGCGCTTTGCAGCAGACGGGCTGATGGAGATGGTCTCGTCGGCCTCATGAACCAGAACGCTTGGCACACTCATTCCTCCTTCCGTAAAAATCGTGATACCATTCTACACGAAAAAGCGCCCCGGGGCAAGCCCCGGGGAGAAAAGTGTCGTCTGGTAAACTTTATTTTGGAGCAGAGGGGATCTTTTGCAAAATTTTTGCCACCACGGATGTGGTCAGCTGCAAAAAGAGGGGGGAGAACGCCACAGGAAAGAGCACTTCAGGGGGAAATACTGGCTTGCCAGCACAGCCCCGGCGCTGATATTCCGCATGCCGCAGCAAAAGCACATGGTCAGCCGGGCGGGATAGGCAAGACCCAGTGCCTTCGCCGCCCAATAGCCTGCGAGGAAGCCCCCAAGGCAAAGGAGGAAGACCACCACCATCACCTTTACCAGCGTCACATCCAGATCATGGAGGAAGGGGGCACAGTCGGCGGCGTTGGCGGCAATGAGGAGGAACATGGCAAGGCGGGAAACGGGAGTCAGGCGGGGCTTGAGGGTTTTGGAAAGCTCCGGCTTGAGCTGCTGCAGGCCCATAGCCAGCACCGCCGGGATGGCGACCATCATCAAAAGGTCTTTCAGCATGCCAAAGCTGTCCAGCTCCACCACAGAGTCCAGCAGGAGTTTCAGCGTGGCGGGGATCACAACGGGGGAGAGGAGGGTGTCCAGCAGCACGATGGAGATGGCGAAGGGCATATCCCCATGGCAGATGCCTACCCACATCAGCGACGCCACCGCCGTGGGAATGGCGTATTCCAGCACCAGACCGGTGGTAAAAAGAGGCTCTTCCGGGAAAAGCAGGTTTCCCAGCACCAGCGTCATTCCGGGCATGGCCACATGGAGGATCCCCAGTGTCGCCAAAACGGGGACCGGGCGGCGAAAAACTCCCGCCAGATCCCGAAAGCTGCTGCCAAGGGTGCTGGCAAAGGTCATCAGAGCCATAAAGAGGGACAGCAGGGCATGATAAGAAATGAACGCGCCGGGAAATACAAGCCCCAGAGCCACAACGGCCAGCACGAACCACGGAAGGTGTGCATCCACAAAGCGGACTGCCTTTTGCATGGAAGATCCTTCTTTCTGCATGAAGAGTCAGGGGCCGGCATCTGCCGACCCCGCGTTGATGATTTACTGGCAGCTGAAAGCGAACCAGCCCTCGCTGGAGCGCTCTTCCAGGATGGTGAGACCGGCCTGAAGCAGCTTTTCTTTCACTTCCTCGGCACGGGTATCGATGATACCGGAGCAGAGGAACCATCCGCCGGGCTTTACCAGCGTATGCACGGTGGGAGCAAGGGCGATGATCACATCGGAGACGATGTTTGCCAGCACAATGTCATAGCCGCCGCCGATCTCAGATTGCACCTTTTCGTCGGAGAGGATATCGCCCACCTTCACGGTGTAGGTATCCTTGCCGATGCCGTTGAGGGCGGCATTGTCATAGGCCACCGTCAGGCACTTGTCGTCGATATCCACGGCAGTGGCCTCGGCAGCCCCCAGCTTCAGCGCGGTGATGGAAAGGATACCGCTGCCGCAGCCAAGATCCAGCACTTTCTCGCCCCCCTGCACCCGCTGCTCCAGCGCGGTGAGGCAAAGGCGGGTGGTGGCGTGGCTGCCGGTGCCAAAGGTAAGGCCGGGGTCGAGGATCAGGGGGACGCGCCCCTTGGTATCGGCCTGTTCCCACTGAGGAATCACCAGCAACCGCTCGCCGATCTCCATGGGCTTATAATACTGCTTCCAGTTGTTCTCCCAGTCCTCATCGGCCATAGTCTCCATGGTCATCAGCAGGGAGCCGAGATCGCTGCGCTCTTCCTTCAGGCGCTGCAGGGCGATGCGCACATCGCCCATTTTGGCAAAACCCTCGTCATTTGCCTCCAAATAAAAGGTGATGCGGGACTTGCCGGCCATGGATTTTTCCAGATCCTCGTCCACATAGTCCCAGTACTGATGGTTATTTTCCAGAAAATCCTGAAATTCGGTTTCGTCATCAATGACCACGCCGTCCACACCCAGGGCGGAAAGGGTGGCTTCCACGGTCTCAAGACCGAGGTGGTTGGTGTCGATATGCAGTTCCAGCCAGTTCATACGGATTCCTTTCTCCCGAAACGGCGGGGCAGTTATTTTTTCTTCTTTTTGGTTTCATCCCCGGCAAGGCCTTTTTCCGCCTTGAGCAGAGAGATGTAGCGGTTGCTGGCCATGCCGGCGGCATAGCTGAGCATGGCAAAATGGATGGCGGTATCCGCAGGGTTTTCTCCCTCGGGCCGCTGGCCGATCTCGTCGATCACGGTCTGCAGGGCGTTGCTCAGACTGTCACAAAAGGCCTGATAGCCCGTTTCCACCGTGTGGTCGTTGGAACCCAACTCCTCCTGGATGAGGAGATCCAGATCACGGGTGGAGAGAACATGCTTGAGCGTGCAGATGCCGGTGAGATAGGCGAGGTGGGTGCGGTGATACTTTTTGCCCTCCGCACGGGGCACAAGGCCGCTTTTCGTGTAGTTATTCACCATGGAGGCGGTGAGAGCGTCGTCCTCGTCGTAGGGCAGCACCTGCCGCTCCATATAGGAGAGGACCTGATCCATATACAGGGCAAAATCCGGCAGACGGTCCCAGTCGGCAGGCCGCTGAGACTGCAGAAATTCCAACGGGGTCATATGTTCAGCCATAGGGATACCTCCTTGCAGCGTGTTTGATCTATCTTACAAGGCAGTATATCACCGCAAAGCGGTTTTGTAAACCGGATTTGGTGAACTTTGAACCGCGAAGCAAGGCCTTTGAATCACTTGCCGACGCAGAAGCGGGAGAAGATACGGCCCACGATCTCCTCTTTTGCGGTGCGCCCGGTCAGTTCTCCGATGGCTTCCAGTGCTTCCTCCGCATCGGTGAGGATGGCGTCGGGGGTGAAGCCCATCTCCAGCGCCTCCCGGGAACGGCGGACAGACACAGCGGCGCGGCGCACCGCGTCCTCCTGCCGGGCGTCGGTGAGGAGGGTCCCTGCGTCGGCATGGTTTCCCGCAGGGAACAGCTCTGCCACTGCTGCCTCAAGTGCGTCGATGCCCTCGCCGGTCGTAGAGGAGAGGGAAATGACGGCGGAAGGCTTCAACTCACCGGTGTAGGTGGCGGGGGAGAGGTCCTTTTTCGACAGCACCAGCACCCACTTGGGGCATTTTGCGGCCTGCGAAAGGATCTCTTCATCCTCAGAAGTGAAGCCCTGCGTACCGTCCACCACAGCCAGCACCAGCTGGGCGCTTTCCATGGCGCGGCGGGAGCGCTCCACGCCCAGCTTTTCCACGGCGTCCTCCGTTTCCCGGATACCGGCAGTGTCGATGAGCCGCAGCTGCACGCCGCCGCAAAGGACGGATTCTTCCACAGTGTCTCGGGTAGTGCCGGGGATATCGGTGACAATGGCCCGCTCATAACCGGCAAGTGCGTTCAAGAGGGAGCTTTTTCCCGCGTTGGGGCGGCCCACGATGGCGGTGCGGACGCCGGACTTCAGAATCTTGCCCCGCTGGGCCGTGCCGAGGAGGCGGGTGAGGGCAGTTTCCGCCGTGGAAAGAGCGGCAGAAATCTCTTCGGGATGGATGTCCTCAATATCCTCGTCGGGATAATCCACCACGGCGTAGAAACGGGAGGTGATCTCAAGGAGAGATCCCTGCACAGGTTCCAGAAGGCGGCGCAGGGCACCATCCAGCTGGGCGGCGGCGTTCCGGGCGGCGGCGGGGGTCTCGGCGTCGATGAGGTCGATGACGGCCTCTGCCTCCGTGAGATCCAGCTTGCCGTTTAAGAAGGCCCGGCGGGTAAATTCGCCGGCTGTTGCCTGCCGGGCTCCGGCGGCAAACAAGCCTCCCAGCAGCTCCCGCAGCACCACAGGGGAGCCATGGCAGTTGAATTCCACAATGTCCTCGCCGGTATAGGTGTGGGGCGCGGAGAAGCGCACGGCAAGCCCCCGGTCGATGATGCGGCCGTGATCGTCCAGCATCTCGCCAAAGACCATTTTGCGGCTTTCCTGTGCGGAAAAGGGCTTGCCATTTGCGGCGCGGAACACTTTGTCACAGAGGGCAAAGCACCCCTCGCCGGAAACCCGGACAATGCCGATGGCACTTGCCGTCTGGGTGGTGGAGATGGCAGCAATGATATCCATAGGGCACATCCCTTTCTGAAAATGATGAAAGGGGGCGGGCGCTGTGCCCGCCCCCTGTTGGGAACAAATGGGTTGGATTACTTGATGCGCTCGCCGGCAGCTTCCTTGGCTGCGATCTCACGCAGGGCATCCTTGTGAGAGAGGTTCACGCGGCCCTTCTCGTCGATCTCGGTGACCTTGACCCACATCATGTCGCCGATCTTGCAGGCATCCTCCACCTTCTCGATGCGGCGCTCGGCCAGCTTGGAGATGTGGACGAGGCCATCCTTGCCGGGAGCCAGCTCCACGAAGGCGCCGAAGGTCATCAGGCGGACAACGCGGCCGTAGTACAGAGCGCCAACCTCGGGCACAAAGACGATGTCGTCAATGGCCTTCTTGGCAGCGTTGCAGCTGTCGGGATTGGGAGCGGCGATGAAGATGGAGCCGTCGTCGTTGATGTCGATCTTGGCGCCGGTGTCGGCAACGATCTTCTGGATGACGCTGCCGCCCTTACCGATGACATCACGAATCTTTTCCGGATCAATGGTCATGTGGATCATCTTCGGAGCGTACTTGGAAAGCTCGCTTCTCGGCTGAGCGATGCACGGGAGCATGATTTCGTCGAGAATCTTATAACGTGCATCACGGCAAGTGGTGAGTGCACTGCGGATGATTTCCGGAGTCAGACCGTCAATCTTGAGGTCCATCTGGATTGCGGTGATACCGGCCTTGGTACCGGCAACCTTGAAGTCC
>JAFQRI010000109.1 GCA_017410185.1 Oscillibacter sp.
AACTGGCAGCAAAGGGAAGGACTGGATACGGCGCTGCCCCTGGGCCTGCGCAAGATCGACGCACTCCGCACCCTGACCACGGAGGCCCTTGCCGTCCTCATGCCCTTTAAGGCCCAGGAGATTCAAGACCCACGGGGCGTTTATTATGGCCAGAACGCTATCTCCAAGAACCTGATCCTCGCCGATAGGATGAGCCTTTTGAACGGCAACGGGTTCATCCTTGGGGTATCAGGTTCCGGCAAGAGTTTTACGGCGAAAAGGGAGATCGCAAACATTGCCCTGTCGAGCAACGATGATATCATCATCATCGACCCGGAGCGCGAGTATCACTCGCTGGTGAACGGTCTGGGCGGCGAGGTGATCCATATCTCCGCCACCAGCCCCAACCACATCAACGCCATGGACATGGAAGCCGGATATGGGGATGGGGAAAATCCCGTTGTATTAAAATCCGAATTCCTCCTCTCCCTCTGTGAGCAGCTGGTGGGATCGGGCAAGCTCTCCGCAAAGGAAAAATCCCTGGTAGACCGCTGTACCGCAAAGGTGTATTCCGACTATATCCGCAGCGGCTACAAAGGCGCTGTTCCCACCCTGCAGGACTTCCATGCGGAACTTCTTCGCCAGCCGGAGCCGGAAGCCGCGGATGTAGCATTGGCAATCGAGCTTTTTACGGAAGGCTCTCTCAACACTTTTGCGAAGCCCACCAATGTAGACACCAACAGCCGCATCCTCTGTTACGATATCCGTGATCTGGGCAAGCAGCTTCTGCCCGTGGGTATGCTGGTGGTACTGGACAGTATCTTCAACCGGATCATCCGCAACCGTACCCAGGGTCGAAGGACTTGGGTGTACGCCGACGAAATCTACATCCTGTTCCAACATGAGTACAGCGCAAACTTCTTGTTTACCCTCTGGAAGCGTGTACGAAAGTATAACGCCAGCTGCATGGGCATCACCCAGAATGTGTCCGATCTGCTCCAGAGCCATACGGCAAGAACCATGCTGGCAAACTCTGAATTCCTCCTCATGCTGAACCAGGCGGGGACGGATCGGCTGGAACTGGCCAAGCTCCTGAACATTTCGGACAACCAGCTATCCTACATCACCAATGTGGATTTCGGACGGGGCCTGTTGAAGTGCGGTGCGGCAATCGTGCCTTTTATGGACAATTATCCCCACGACTCCCTATATAGGCTCATGACCACCCGGCCCAATGAGAACTTTGCGTAACCATACAATAACGGCAGAAGGCTCCCGCTCGGGAGCCTTCTTTCCGTTCCCGGAAATGAGGTGAAGAAATGCCCAAGCCCAAGACAAAAGACCTTGCCCGGAGGGGTACCGAAACCACTGCCCAGCGTGTAAAGATGCAGATGCGGGATGCCGCGGGCCGGGATGTTTCTCCCGAAAGCTACGGCGGGGACACCATCGAGGATAGCGCGCAATATGTTTTTGACCGTGCGGCGGACGGAGTCCGGGAGGCAGGTCGTTCTATAAAGGACAAAGCCGCAGAGCAGATCAAGGAGCGCATAGAACGGGTGCGCCAGCGGGAGGATGTGCCGGACAGCGGCCAATCTTCGCCCCAGGAACCCCAATCCGGCCGCTCCTATTCGGAACCCCGTACCGATGGGCCGCAAGATCGACCTGTGGATGCAAGTCTCGATCCTGCCCCGGACAGATCGCCCCGGCAGAGGCCGGAGGGCGCCGAGCGGATCAAGACCAAGGACAGTTATATCCTCTCTCAGGGAGAAGCACCCACACCGAGGGAGCCGCAGAAAAGGGCTATTCAAGTGGAAAGGACGGCAGCTCATACAAAGGGGAAAATACCTGATACTCCGGCAAAAAAACCGGACGCCCCAAGGTCGTCCAACTATACCAACCGCTCTGCCCGCGCTGCAAGGCGTATGGAGCAATCTGCTTCCAAGTCGGTGCGGCAGGCTGGGAAGCGAACCATCAAAACAGCCGAGAAAAGCGCCGTGAAAACAGTGCGCAAGGGGGCCGTAAAAACCGCAAAGAAGGGCGCGGTCAAGACGTCCCGCGTTGCCGTGAAAACCGCAAGCAAGAGCGTGAAGATGGCGGAACGGACAGCCCGGGTGACGGCAAAGGCAACCCAACGGGCAGCCCAAGCTGCCGTCAGGATGGCCCAGGCTGCGGCCCGCGCTGCCCAGGCAGCAGCGAAAGCTGCGGTGGCAGCGGCCAAGGCCGCTGCAAAAGCCGCCGCTGCATTGATCAAAGCATTGATCGCCGCTGTGAAGGGGCTGATTGCTGCCATAGCCGCAGGCGGCTGGGTGGCCGTTGTGATCATCCTTGCGGTGGCGTTGGTGGCCGTGATCCTCTGCGCCTGCTTCGGCGTGTTCGCCTCCAACGAAACGGAGGAAGGCAATCCCATGACTGCGGCCATTCTGGAAATCGATACGGAATTCAGGGCAAGCATAGACGCGGAGATCGCCCGGCTCTCCAACGGGGACTATGATGAGATTGTGGTGCGGTATGCCGGGGATATGGACGGCGACAGCGATTATCTTATCAACTGGAACGATGTGATCGCCGTGTACGCAGTGCGGGTGACTATGGATGAGGAAAATCCTATGGACGTGCTGGAAGTGACCCCGGAGAAGATCGAAAAGCTCCGGGAAACCTTCCTCGCCATGAACACCGTGGAATACGATACCGAAATCATTGAAACCGAGGGCGCAGGCGCCCAGGTGGGAGATGCGGATGAAGAAGAAGCGGAGCCGTATAGAAAGCTCATTATCACCGTGTCGGTGAACAGCATGGATCACCTTGCTGGAGCCGAGTATTACAGCTTTACGGAGGATCAGCGGGAAGCTCTTGCCGCCATGATGGAACCGCAGATGCTCCCCATGTATGCGGAGCTTACTGGCGTGGATCTGTTGGGTGGATTTGAAGGAAGCATTACGGACATCGTTTCCGGCCTGCCCGTTGGCGAAAAAGGCACGGAGATCGTCACCGCAGCTCTAACCCGCCTCGGACATCCCTATTCCCAGGATTACCGCGGGGAGGGCAATTATGTGGATTGCTCATCTTTGGTGCAGTGGGCGTACCGGCAGGCGGGAATCTCCATTCCCGGCACCTCCGTGGCCCAGGCGCAATACTGCGCTGACCGTGGGCTGAGCATTGGCCGATCCGAACTTGCTCCTGGCGACCTAGTATTCTGGTCAAAGACAACCTGTGATTGTGGGCGCTGGAATGAAATCCATCATGTGGGCATCTATATCGGGA
>JAFQRI010000110.1 GCA_017410185.1 Oscillibacter sp.
AAAACAGACGGCTCCGAAACAGGTTCTTCCGGCATGGCAATTTCCGGGGGCAAAAGGGTCTCGCTCACCTCTGTGGTGGGCAGGGGCAGTTCATCGCTCTCCGGCGGGGAGACCGATGCGGCAGGACCCTCTGCGGCGGGCTGAAACACGGCGTCTGCCGGCTCTGTGTCTGCGTCCCGCCCGAAAAGCAGAAACCAGCTTCCTGCCGCCACGGCCACAAGACACACTGCAAGACTTACATAGAACGCAGCATTGGACCACAAAAACTTCTTATCCATATGCATCCTCCCTCAACTTGGAATCTAAGGGGAAGTATGGGCAAAAGAAAAGAAAATTATACTGTCATTTTGCCGACTTTTTTATTTAAAAGTCATCGCTCATTCACGCCGTCGCTCCTCCTTTCCAAATGCGACCCACTGTGTTTGGCTCGCATTTGGGTTTTGGCAAAACCTTCAGCTGGGCGTATCTATAGTGTTTGACCGTTCCATACAAAAAACCGTCGTGGACGATTCGCCCGCGACGGTTTTTTTGCATGGGCGCGCCCCAAACAGGCAGCAGGAGCCATAAGCAAAACAAGTACCTTTCACATCCTTTTCATACTTTTAATTTATAATAATCCCTGCTAAAATAACAGTGGTATGTAATGTTATTTTGGCAGGGAGGTCAAATAATGGAAATCAGAAAAGCTGCGGTCGCAGGTACGATGGAGTCCAGCGACTGCATGGTCACCGTTCGTCCCGGCGATGGCACTGTGGACATCCAGCTGGACAGCGATGTGAAGGTGATGTTTGGACAGTCTATTATGGAAACGATTCGGGAGACACTTGTATCTTTGGGCGTTACCAGCGCGGACGTAGAGGTGCGCGACCGCGGCGCACTGGACTGTGTGATCCGTGCCCGCGTGGAATGTGCCGTATGCCGCGCCAGCGGCGAGGCCTTTGACTGGACGAAGGAGGCTGCGTATCATGGCTGAGAAAACGATCCGACTTAAGCGCACCGGCCTGTATGCCAGCGGAGCTACCCCGGTGAATATGATCCAGGCTATTTTCTACAATGAGGATATGCTCGTTTACGATCTGGAGGATTCTGTTCCCGCCAGCGAGAAGGACGCTGCCCGGCTTCTCGTTTACCGCATGCTCAAGGAGCATCGCCCTGAGGGGAAGTATATCTGCATCCGCGTCAACGGAATTTATTCCGAAGAGCTGGAGCAGGATCTGGAAGCGGCTGTCCGTGCCAATCCCGACTGCATCCGAATCCCCAAGGTGGAATATGCCAGAGAAGTACAGGCCATCTCCCGCCGCATTGCCCAGATCGAGGAGGCTGTAGGCCTGGAAGTGGGCAAGATCGAGCTGATCTGCAATATTGAATCCTACATGGGTGTGCTGAACGCGCAGGAGATCGCCATGGCGGATCCCCGCGTGGTGGCGCTTTCCGTTGCGGCGGAAGATCTTACCGCCAGCTTGAAGGCCCAGCGCACCAAGGCCGGTCTGGAAGTGTTCTATGCCCGTAACGCTGTGCTGCTTGCCTGCCGTGCTGCCGGCGTAGACGCGCTGGACATCGTATTCAGTGATATCAATGATGAAGAGGGCCTGCGCGCGGATACAGCGTTGGCCAAGAATCTGGGTTTCGACGGCAAGACTGTGGTGCATCCCCGTCAGATCGACGTGGTGAACAGCTATTTCACCCCCAGCATGAAAGAGATCAAGTATGCTCTCCGTGTGCTGAAGGCTGTGGAAGATGGCAAGGCTGCCGGTAAGGGTGCCGTTACGCTGGATGGCGGTATGATCGATAAGCCCATGGAGCTGCGTGCCCGCACTACGCTGGCACAGGCCGCGGCCGCCGGCATCAATGTGGAAAGGATGGTGATCTGACATGATCAACGCAGTTGGCCGGGAGATCCCTGAAAAGATCGGCGATTACGTCGTTCGCCCCTATACCGGCGCTTATGACGGCGCACCCTCCACTACTCCCGTACATTCTCTTCGCTGCGCAGGGAAGACTACTTCCGACACCCAGAAGCTTACTTATTCTCTGGAAGACGCCATCCGCCGGGCGGGTCTGACGGACGGCATGACCATTTCTTTCCATCACAGCTTCCGTGAGGGCGATAAGATCATTGGTCAGGTGCTGCTGGCCATCCGCGCCCTTGGCATCAAGGATCTGAAGTTTGCTCCCAGCGCGGTGGTGAATATCAAGAATCCCTCTATTGTAGACTTTGTCAAAGACGGCACCATTACCTCCATTGAGGCCAGCGGCATCCGCGGAGAGCTTGGTGACGCGGTTTTGGAGGGCTTGATGGATCAGCCTGTGATCCTGCGGCCCCACGGCAGCCGTCCCCGCGCCATTGAAGCAGGGGAGCTGAAGATCGATGTTGCGTTCATCGGCGCCTCTGCCGCCGATGAGTACGGCAACGCTACCGGTCAGATCGGCCCCAACGCCTGCGGCGCACTGGGCTATTCCTTCATCGACGCCACCTCCGCCGCCAAAGTTGTGGTCGTTACCGACTATCTGGTGGACTATCCCTGCGTGCCTGCCAGTATCTCCCAGCAGTATGTGGATGTGGTGTGTAAGGTGGATGAGATCGGCGATCCCGAAAAGATCGGCAAGGGTGCTACCCGCATGACCAAGAATCCCCGTGACCTGATGATCGCCCAGCGCAGTGCTGATGTAATGGCTGCGTCCCGCCGATTTAAGGATGGCTTTGGGTTCCAGACCGGTGCCGGCGCCATCTCTATTGCCTGCACCAACTATCTTGCAAAGCACATGGAGGAAAAGGGCATCAAGGCAAGCTTCGCCCTTGGCGGAATGACAGCCAGTATCGTGGAAATGTATCACAAGGGCTTGGTGCGGGTGCTGGAATGCAGCCAGTGCTTTGACTCTGTGGCTGCCCGGGCCATCGTGGAAAATGCCAATATCGTGGAGATCGATAATGCGGTCTATTCCAATGCTCATACCAAGGGCGCTATGCTGGATAAGCTGACCTTTGGTATTCTTGCCGCACTGGAAGTGGACACTGATTTTAACGTCAACATCCTTACCGGCTCCTCCGGCGAGATGATGGGCGGCCTTGGCGGCGGTCCCGACGTGTCCGCCGGCGCTGATATCTCCATCGTGTGTTTGCCCATTGTCCGTGGACGCACCCCCTCTGTCACCAAGCGGGTCTTCACCTGCTGCACCCCCGGCGAGACCGTTGCCGCCGTGGTCACTGAGGCCGGCATCGCCCTCAATCCCCGTCACCGGCACTATGAGGAACTGAAAGAGGACCTCACCAAGGCCGGCATGAAACTGGTCACCATTGAGTATCTGCAGAAGATGGCGGAGTCTCTTACCGGTGTGCCCCAGCCCATCGAGACCACGGATCGCGTGGTCTGCGTGGTGGAATATCGGGATGGCAGCGTGATCGACGTGATCCGTGAGATCAAAAAATAAATATTCCAAAAAGGAACGGATCTGCCGCTTTAAAGGCAGATCCGTTTTTATTGTTCCAGAAAATAAAGAAAGAGGGTCAGCGCCAGAAGATCCGCACAGCCGCCGGGGCTGAGGTTGCAGAGAATGTATTCTTCATTCAGCTTTTCCAGCTCCGCGGTGAGATTTTCAGGGGTGAGGCGCAGCTCGGATGCTTCTTTTTGCCGTGCCAGCGCTTCGCTTCGCCCGCCGCGGTGGATCATGTTGGTATCCTCCACTTCCGCGATCAAGGCAATCAGGGTGGCTGCGGCCGAGTCATTGAGGGAGCAGCCCAGATCCAGCCAGCACTTCAGCGTGGGAAGACCCAGTGTAAATACTGCCGGAAAGCCGGCGGCCGCTTCCCCCCGGATGCCAAGGGCCCCGTGCTGCTGGTGGCAGCGGAGACCGGCGGTGGAGGGAGAGCTTCCGGAAAAGTCCTGCAGAGAGGCCTGCCCGAGTATACGCGCGATCCCGACCACAGTCTCTCGGTCAGGGCGGTTGGGAAAATTTTGCGCGCAGGCACGCCCCAATGCGGCACACAAAATGGACATGGAGAAGATCAGTCCCTTATGGGTGTTGATGCCGCCGGTGGCGGCGAACATTTCCTTTTCGGCCTGAAGCCCCATAGAGCGCAGAACGGGAAAAAGCCCTTCCCTGTGGTCCCAGCCGGCCCGAAAAAAACGGGGAAACCAGGGAGACAGCGCGGCAGCACTGTTCAGAAAGGTGAAAAAGTCCATGTCGGAATGGGAGCCGCTGTCCCGCCGGTCTACCAGACCGGGTTTGGGTGTTACAGAGACCTCAGTGACTACTGCCTGAACCGCGCAGCGGCCCACTCTTTGCGCCTCTCGGGATCGGAAGTAATCGTGCATGATGGTTCCGGCACGGAGGAAAAGATCTTCATAGCTGTGGCGGCGGCTGCGGCCGCATTCTTTAGCCGGGGCATCGCAGATCAAACATCTCCGGGCGGGATACCCAAGCGCGGTGCGGGAAAGGCTGCTTCCGTTCCTGTCCAGCACATCCATATCCCAAAGTCTTCCCAAAGGATGGCTTTCTTCCAGCGTGGTGGTGATGGCCTTCGCCTGTTCTGGCTTTAGATCCAGCAGCAGAAGGGCTTCATCACCCGTTGAGGCGCTGAAAAGCCGGTGGGTCAGCAGATGAGAAGAAAAACGGTCCAGCAGCAAAGAAAGCCCTTCTTTAAAGCTCTCGTGTGCCAGAAGGAACTGTTTGCGCTGCCCCGGAATGTTCATGGAGAAGCTCACAAGACAGCGCCCCCCCTGGCCCAGCAGGGCCTGCTGGGCGCAAACTCTGGCTTCCCGGCGTGAGAGGATCTGGGGCAAAGCAGCCTCCTGCCCTTCCAAAAAATGGGGATCGATCATAGGCGCTGTTCTCCAAAGCGATCCAGCAGATAGGTATTTGTAGTGCCCGGCACCATGGAACCCACGGCGGCCCAATCACCCTTTTCGATCAGGGCACGTACGCGGGAGGCACTGATTATATTTTCGCCGGTGCAGAAACGCTCGATCTCCCGGAATTCTACGCCGAAGCGCGGCAGGAGCGCGGCCATCGTTTCGTTATATACCCTTGTGACTGAGTCCAGAGGTTCTGTGCCGGCAAAACGGACCGTGATATTGAGGGCAGGAGCGATCTGCGTGCCGAACACCGTAAGATCCAACTCGCTTTGCACAACGGAAGGGTCTTCGGTTTCCTTCAGAAAATATGTGGGAAAGGTCATGGCAGAGATCATATAAGGCCCGCTGGGGCAGACGCAGACATTGGGAAGATCCGCAGTCCCCTGCCGGACCAGGTCGATGCGGTGAGCGAAGGGGAACAGGGAGCGGTCTTCTTCCACGACGAAGATATAAAGCCAGTCACACTGGTGTGATGCGTGGCGGATCAGGCCCTGATGTCCCAGCGTGAAGGGATTGCAGTTCATCACGATGGCGCCGATGCGCTGTGCCTCCGGGGGAGCTTTGGGCAGGCGCTGCAAAAACCGCTCGATCCCACGGCGGCGGTTTTCCAGCAGAAGGACACTTTTGGTCTCCGCAACCGGGAAAAAGCCGCAGCCGGCAAACAGATCCCGGTTATGGGGGCGGGTCATCACAAAAAGATGATCGTATCCGGCGGCGAAGCGGTCGTTATTCAGGTGAGAGATCAGCACGCCAAGACCGTTTTGGCCCCGGAGGCTGTCATCAATGGCAAAGCACTTCAGTACGCGGCCGGCGGCGCAGCCGCAGCCAAGCAGCGTATCCTCCGTATCATACAGGCCAAAGGCGCGCTCCACATCGGCCTCCAGCTTCAAATGGTGGGAAGCAAGAAAAGTCTCCAGTTCCAAACGCTCCGGAGCAAAATCCAGCGCGACAGGACGGACGGTGATCGACTCCATAAAGCCCTCCGGTTTTGTTGAGATGATATTTTTATTATACGGGAGTATTCCGTTCCCTGCAAAGACCAAAATGACATATCAGCCAAAAGCTTTTCTTATGGAACAGCCTTTTTCGGATAAGAAGAGTATTTGTGCATGGGTTGTTTTTTTGAATAGCAGCGGAAAACCTTGACTTTCCGGGCACCAGTGTTATACTTACCCTTGTATGAGGGAGTAGCGGGCACGCTTATTTGCAAAGCGTGTGGCAAGTCAACATACTGGCCTTTGGCCTGGCTTGGATTAAATTGCGAGACTCATGTATGGTAGGGATCACTGTACATGGAGTCTTTTTTTGCGGGTCTCCGGGTATGGTTTTACCGTACCCGGATTTTTGAGCCTTTGGAGGAAGAAGAAAATGGAGTTGGGTTTCGCGTTCTTTTTTAACAGCATCCTGCTTGGCATCGGTCTTGCCATGGACGCCTTTTCCGTGTCGCTGGCAAATGGCCTTCACGAGCCGTATATGAGCCGCCGAAAGCTTTGCGGCGTGGCGGGGGTCTTTGCCTTTTTTCAGGCGCTGATGCCTATGGTGGGCTGGATCTGCGTGCATACCGTGGCGCAGTATTTCGCCTTTTTTGAAAAGTGCATCCCGTGGATCGCCCTGATCCTGCTGGGCGGGATCGGCGGCAAGATGATCTTCGAGAGTCTTGGGGACTGTGATGAGGCATGCGGCTGCGGCGTAGGCCTCAGGGCGCTGATGGTGCAGGGCGTGGCCACCTCCATTGACGCGCTGTCTGTGGGCTTTACCATTGCGGACTACGGATTTTTTGAGGCGCTGCTCTCGGCGGTCATTATTGCGGCAGTCACCTTTGTGATCTGCGTGGGAGGTCTGGTCATCGGACGCACTGCCGGAACCCGCCTTGCAGGCAGGGCAGGGATCCTCGGCGGATTGATCCTCATTTTCATCGGCATCGAAGTTTTTGTCAGTCATATGTTTTGACTTTCGGCGGGGCAGTGTGATAACTGCCCCGCTCTTTTCATATAGTGAAGCAAAAAGGGAGGGAGTCTATGAAAAAGATGTTTGCCGCGCTGCTGACGGCGGTGCTGCTCACCACAGGGGCGGGAGCGGTAGAGGTCAGCGCGCCATCCGCCATCTTAATGGAAAAAGAGACCGGCAGGGTGCTCTACACTAAGGACGAGCACGCGAAGCTGGAGCCTGCCAGTGTGACAAAAGTGATGACGCTGCTTTTGACCATGGAGGCCATTGATGCCGGGCAGCTGAGCTATGATACCGTGATCACCGCCTCGGCCCACGCCTGCTCCATGGGCGGCAGCCAGATCTGGCTGAAAGAGCATGAGCAGATGACAGTGGAGGAGATGCTCAAAGCGGTGTGCGTGGTCTCCGCCAACGACTGCGCTGTGGCGCTGGGCGAGGCCATTGCCGGCAGCGAGGAGGCCTTTGTGGAGAAGATGAACAGCCGGGCGGCGGAGCTGGGCATGGTGGATACCCATTTCTGCAATGCCACCGGGCTGCCTGCCGAGGGACATCTGACATCCGCCCATGACATTGCCGTGATGAGTCGGGAGCTGGTCCTGAAACACCCGGACATCCGCAAATACACCACCATTTGGATGGACACTCTGCGAAATGGAGAGAGCCAGCTGGTGAACACCAATAAGCTCATCCGGTTTTACGAGGGAGCGACAGGGCTGAAAACCGGCTCTACGGATGCCGCCCGCTACTGCCTCAGCGCTACGGCGGAGCGGGACGGGATGGAGCTGATAGCGGTCATTATGAAGGGAAACACCTCCAACGAGCGCTTTCAGGATGCTCAGACCCTGCTGACCCATGGATTTTCCACCTATGCGCTGAAAAAGATCATGCCGGAAGTTCCTCTTGCGCCCATTTCTGTAGAGCTCGGAACGCAGAGCACCTGCCAGCCGGTGCTGGGGGAGGGTTCCACACTGCTGCTGGAAAAGGCCCGGGTGGGGGAGCTGCGCCAGCAGGTAGAGGTCGTGACAGAGCTGACGGCCCCCGTGGCAGCAGGAGATCTGCTGGGGACCATGACCGTATATGCCGAAGAGGAGGTGCTGGCAGAGATCCCGGTGGTGGCGGGAGAGACGGTGGAACGCTTGACCTTCGGGCAGGTATTTGGAAGAATTTTGAAGCTGGGGCTTATGGCGGGATGAGAAAAACGTTGAGGTACGGGGGTTTTTCTTCCGGCGGGAAAAATCTTCGTGTATAATCCACAAAGAAAGAAGTTTCATTTTTGCATTGTAATTTCCTAAAGTTTATGCTATGCTAATGGTACGAAGCTATCCCCAGCGATTTTTATAACAGGAGTGATTTACTATGGTTAGATTGATTATGAGCGGTAAGGGTTCCGGCAAGACCAAGCAGCTCATTGAATTGGTCAACGTTGCTGCCAAGGAAGAGGCCGGCTGCGTTATCTGCATCGAGCCCACCCGTAACATGACCTATAACATCCACAATCAGGTTCGCCTGATCGACGCGCAGGAATACAAGCTCAACAGCTATGATCTGTTCCGCGGCTTCATCAGCGGCCTGTATGCCGGCAACTATGACATCTCCCACGTGTTTGTGGACAACGTCTGCAAGACTGTTGGCCGTGATGTTGACAGCGAGACCGAGGGCTTCCTCAACTGGCTGGACGCTTTCGGCGAGAAGAATGGCATCAAGTTCACCGTTACCATCAGCGCTGAGCCTGAGGCTGCCACCGACGGCATGCAGAAGTACCTGTAATTCGTGTCATTATATTAAGCGATCATCTTGGAGCAGGTCTTTCGACCTGCTCCTCTTTTATGTCATTTCATCACACAGAAAAATGGCGCAGCCAGCAGGCTGCGCCATTTTCTTTGAATGAATGATATCTGAAATAAGTGATGTATGATGGATAAGTTTTTATAACAGGATCAGAACAGACCCAGAGCCAGGAAGTCGTTGAGCTGGCCCACCAGGATCAGAGCCATGATGACGGGGACAACGAACTTCATGGAGAAGCTGAAGAATGCATCGATCTTGGAAGAACCGCCCACATGCAGTTCGTCCAGCAGGGTCTTGGGCTTGATCTCCCAGCCGACCATGATGCTCATCAGCAGAGCGCCCAGAGGCATTGCCAGACCCTCGGACCAGAAGTCCATGAAGTCCAGCCAGCAGTCGTTGAATGCGCCCACAACGCCCAGAGAGTTCTGGAAGGGCACCCACATGTCATTGGAACCCAGACCGTCCCATGCGACGATAGCGGCTTCCACCATGATGGCAAGGCACACGAGCAGAACGATTCTGGGACGGTTGCCTTCCTTGCCCTTCTCAGCGGCGCGGTCCATGAAGTAGGTGGACACGACCTCGATCAGAGAGATGGCAGAAGAGATAGCGGCGATCAGCACCAGCAGATAGAAGATGACGCCGAACAGGGGGCCGACAGCGCCCATAGCGGCGAAAACATCCTGCAGGGTGACGAACAGCAGGCTGGGGCCGCTGAGCTTGATCTCGGCAAAGGGGATACCGTTCTGGATGCCGTTGGCAACGGCGGCGGGGATAACAGCCAGACCGGCCATGGTGGCAACGATGGTATCAGCCACCACGATGATGCCGGAGTTCTTCACCAGATTCTCTTCCTTGCTCAGGTAGGAGCCATAAGTGATCATGGCGCCCATGGCCAGAGACAGGGAGAAGAACATCTGGCCGCCGGCAGTTGCCAGAACGGTCAGGAAGCCGGGAGCCTGCTCGATGAAGCCGGCCTTCACAGCGTAACCGGGAACGAACATGAACTTCAGGCCTTCCACAGCGCCTTCCATGGTGAGAGCGCGGGCAATGATGATCAGCAGGCAGACAAACAGGGCGGGCATACCCACCTTGTTGAACTTCTCGATGCCGCCGGACACGCCGCCGCGGTTGATGAGGTAGCAGATGACCATGAACAGCATGGTAAACATCAGGCAGCCGAACTGGTTGGTCAGCATGGCACCGAACAGGTCGCTGCCGGTCATGACCTCTGCGCCGGCAAAGGCCAGGTTGCTCAGGTTCAGAGCCAGATACTCAATGCAGTAGCCGCCCAGAACGGAGTAGAAGCTCATAATGACGAAGGGGGCGAAAACGGCCAGCCAGCCCACCCACTTAAAGTTCTTGGACAGGGTGTGGTAAGCACCGATGGTGCCCTTGCCGGTCTTGCGGCCCATGGCCAGCTCGCCCATCATGATGACAAAGCCAACGAAAATGGCCAGCAGCAGATAGACGACCAGGAACGTAAAGCCGCCGGAACGACCCATCTTATAGGGGAAGCCCCAGATGTTGCCCAGACCAACGGCGGAGCCGATGGCGGCCATCAGAAAGCCGATATTACTTCCCCAGTTTCCTCTTTCTTGATTCATAATTTTCCTCCTTATTTTATTTTTTCATATCACACATTCATTTTTATGCGGGATGTATTTAAAAAATAATACTATGCATTGAAGGACCAGTCAAGTGGGCAATGAAAAATTGCTGATTTGTTGTTTTTTTGTCAAAGTAAATGTTTTTATGAAGCGGCGCAAGACAGAAAACCGCATATAAAGGACAGCGAGTTTCGTGCCCCGTGATTTCCCGGAGGAGAAAAGGACGCGCCGGAGAATGCTCCATGCATTCTCCGGCGCGCTGCAAGAGACGGTATCGTCAGAATTACTTTACGATCAGGGTGCTGCCATCCATTTCGGCGGGACAGGCCAGGCCCAGCACATCCAGCATGGTGGGGGCGATGTCGGCAAGACGGCCGTCAGTGCGCAGCTCGCTGCCGGCGCCGCAGAGGATGAAGGGCACGGGGTTGGTGGTGTGGGCAGTCATGGGGCTGCCGTCGGCTTCCGTCATCTGCTCGGCGTTGCCGTGGTCGGCAGTGATCATGGCGATGCCGCCCATCTTCAAAGTGGCGTCCACCACGCGGCCAACGCAGGTATCCACGGTTTCCACAGCCCGCACGGCGGCGTTATACACGCCGGTGTGACCCACCATGTCGCAGTTGGCGAAGTTGAGAATGATCACGTCATAGGCGCCGGACTCGATACGCTCCACGCACTTGTCGCACACTTCCACAGCGCTCATCTCGGGCTGGAGATCGTAGGTAGCTACCTTGGGAGAAGCTACCAGCACCCGATCCTCGCCGGGGAAGACAGTCTCGCTGCCGCCGTTGAAGAAGAAGGTCACATGGGCATATTTCTCTGTTTCGGCGATGCGCAGCTGGGTCATGCCCATGTTGCTGAGATACTCGCCAAGGCCGTTGCGCACGGGAGCCTTGGGGAAGGCCACCTGCACATTGGGCATGGTGGCGTCATACTCGGTGTTGCACACGAAGACGAGGGGGAAGAACTGGCGGGTGAAGCCGTCAAAGGCGGGATCCACCAGAGAGCGGGTGATCTCACGGGCCCGGTCAGGACGGAAGTTGAAGAAGATCACGCTGTCGTTGTCGGAGATAGTGCCGTTCTGGTCGCAGACCACAGGCTCCACGAACTCGTCAGTAACGCCGGCGGCATAGGAATCCTTCACGGCAGCCACGGGCACGGGATTGTAGCGGGCAGCCTCGGCACCGTAGACCATGGCATCATAGGCCTGCTCCACGCGGTCCCAGCGCTTGTCGCGGTCCATGGCATAGTAGCGGCCCATGACAGTGGCGATCTTGCCAACGCCGATCTCGCGGCACTTTTCCACCGTCTGGGCCACAAAGTCGGCGCCGGAGGTGGGAGAAACGTCACGGCCATCCAGGAAGGCGTGGATATAGACCTTCTCGAGGCCCTTATCCTTTGCCATTTTCAAAAGACCGAAGAGATGCTCGAGGTGGGAGTGAACGCCACCGTCGGACAGAAGGCCCATCAGGTGGAGGCTGGTGCGTTTTTCCAGGCAGTTGTTCATGGCGGCAACGTAAGCTTCGTTGGTGAAGAAATCGCCGTCAGAAATGGCCTTGGTGATACGGGGGAGATCCTGAAAGACCACGCGGCCTGCGCCGATGTTGGTGTGGCCTACCTCGCTGTTGCCCATCTGGCCGTCGGGCAGGCCCACGTCCAGACCGGAGCAGCGCAGGGTGGTGTGGGCATGTTCAGAGAAGAACTGATTCAGCCGGGGGGTGTTGGCTGCATGAACGGCGTTGCCGCTCTCGCCAACCGTGAGGCCGAATCCATCCATGATAATCAGGGTAGTGGGTGTTTTATTCATCATATAAACTCCTCACGCCGGAGGACCGGCACATCAGATGAAAGGGATGGGAGAAGCCTTTCAGGAAGTAAAACTTAATCCTGTTTTGCAGCGTTGATTATGTCAACAAACTGCTCGGGCTTGAGGGCAGCGCCGCCGATGAGGCCGCCGTCGATGTCGGGCTGGGAGAGCAGCTCGTAAGCGTTCTTGGGATTCATGGAGCCGCCGTACTGAATGGTGACGGAGCGGGCAACGCGGGCACCGTAGAGGCCGCGGATGGTGGCGCGGATGTTGGAGCAGACCTCGCCGGCCTGCTCGGCAGTGGCAGTCTTGCCGGTGCCGATGGCCCAGATGGGCTCGTAGGCGATGATGCAGCGGCGCAGCTTGTCGGCGGAAACACCGTTCAGAGCGCTCTTGACCTGCAGGGCGATCCACTCGTTGGTGATGCCGGTCTCGCGCTGGGCCAGGCTCTCACCCACGCAGATGATGGGGTTCATGCCGGCCTCCAGAACAGCGTGGACCTTCTTGTTGACGGTCTCGTCAGTCTCGCAGAAGTACTCTCGGCGCTCGCTGTGGCCGATGATGACGTACTTCACGCCCAGATCCTTGAGCATGTTGGCGGAGATCTCGCCGGTGAAGGCGCCCTTCTCCTCAAAATAGACGTTCTCGGCGCCGACGCTGATGCGCAGGTCCTTGAAGGCCTTGGTGGCGACGGAGATATTGCAGGCGGGGACGCAGATCAGAGTCTCGCACCACTTGGCGCGGGGCATGATCTTCTTCATTTCCTCGGCAAACTTTTTGGTCTCGGTGGCAGTCATGTTCATCTTCCAGTTGCCGGCGATGACGGTTTTACGATATCTGCGGTTCATGTTTTTTAAGCTCCTTTATGTCGTTTGGGGGACTTTTGCCCGCCAAAAGTTATATCTGTTGGACAAACCTTTTTATTTATAGCGAAATGGAGGTCATTTGTCAAGCATAACCACACATTTTTGCGAATTTTTCCGATATTTACAGGTAAAAAATAAGAAAAGAGACAGGAAGAGGGGTCGGTGAAGACACCGACCCCATATCTTGTGGTTAAAAGATCCTCGGATTTTTGAGAAAGCTGTTAAGCGTCCAGCAGGCAGGCAACGCCAGGCAGCTCTTTGCCTTCCATAAACTCAAGGGATGCTCCACCGCCTCGTCGGAGCAAGCTTCATATCCCTCGCTTCCGCCTTGCGGTGAAAGCTCGCTCATTCCGCTGCTCCTCCTCTCCCCACGTGACCCGCTTCGCTGGGCTCACACGGGGGCCCCTCCACCGGCGGTGGCGCCGGGGAAAGGAATTACTTGTCGAGGAGGCAAGCCACACCGGGGAGTTCCTTGCCTTCCATAAATTCAAGAGAAGCGCCGCCGCCGGTGGAGATGTGGGTCATCTTGTCGGCATAGCCCAGCTGCTGCACGGCAGCAGCGCTGTCGCCGCCGCCGATGATGGTGATGGCGTTGGTCTGCGAGAGGGCCTCGGCCACAGCCTCGGTGCCCTTGGCGAAGGCGGGGAACTCAAACACGCCCATGGGGCCGTTCCAGATCACGGTGCCGGCGTCCTTCACAGCATCGCAGTACAGCTCCACGGTCTTGGGACCGATGTCCAGACCCTCCCAGCCGTCGGGGATCTGACCGGCGGTGACGATCTGGCTGTTGGCATCGGGAGCGAACTTATCGGCGCAGACAGTATCTACAGGCAGGAGGAGCTTCACGCCCTTGGCCTTGGCCTTCTCGATCATCTCCAGAGAGTAGGCCTTCCAGTCCTCTTCCAGCAGGGAGTTGCCCACCTTGCCGCCCTGAGCGGCAGAGAAGGTGTAGGCCATGCCGCCGCCGATGATGACGGTGTCGGCGATCTCCAGAAGATTGTTGATGACGCCGATCTTGGAAGAGACCTTGGAGCCGCCGAGGATGGCCACCAGAGGACGCTTGGGGTTGGCCAGAGCGCCGCCGATGAAGTCCAGCTCCTTCTGGATC
>JAFQRI010000111.1 GCA_017410185.1 Oscillibacter sp.
CCAGCTCAGGGGCCGCGTGGGCCGTGGGCAGCACCAGTCCTACTGCATCCTCATCTCCGACAACAAAAATGAGGAAACAAAACAGCGGCTGAAGGTCATGACCCAAACCAGCGACGGCTTCAGGATCGCGGAAGAAGATCTGCGGCTCCGTGGCCCCGGTGATTTCTTCGGTGAGCGTCAGCACGGTCTTCCTGGCCTGCGGGTGGCCGATATCGGCTGCGACACCCAGCTTCTGCAGGAAGCCAAGGAGGCTGCGGAAGCCCTCCTTGCAAACGATCCGCAGCTGCAGGATCACCCCGCCACGGCGGCGCGGGTGGAAGAGCTCTTCCGCCAGAATGCCAATTCCATGAATTAAAAAAGCCTCCCCTGTGCAAGGGGAGGTGGTGCGAAGCACCGGAGGGGTTGTCAATCCCCCAGTCAGCTTCGCTGCCAGCCCCCTTTACACAAGGGGGTCTTTATTTTATCAGCCGCTCCACCGCGGCGCGGTAGGCGGCGTTGTCAGCGTAAAAGCTCAGGCCGTGATGGGCTCCCGGCACACTGAGAAATTCCACCTGCCCTCCGCACGCCTCCGAAAGCTCCGCTCCCATTTCGTGGGGTACCATGCCGTCATTCTGTCCGTGAATGATGAGAACCGGAATCTTGATCCTTGCGACTGCATCCAGTGCCGTTGCCTCCCGGGGATCAAAGCCGCCAAAAAGCCTTGCTCCAAGGCGGGTAACGAACCACCCTGCCCCCTCCGGCAGGCGGCGCGTCCGGATGGTGTGGCGCAGCACGGCCTCGGGAGAGGAGTAGCCGCAGTCCGCCCAGATGCCCTTCACCTGAGGGGGCAGGCCCTCCCCCGCCGCCATCAACACCGTGGCAGCCCCCATGGAGATGCCCACCAGATAAATGTCCTGTTCCTCGCCAAAGCGCTTCACTGCCCAGTTAATCCAGTCCAGCACGTCAAAGCGCTCCTTCACGCCAAAGGTGATGGTCTTTCCCTCACTTTCGCCGTGACCACGCTGGTCCGCCATCATAGCCTTCCAGCCCTTTTCCCGGCAGATGGAAAAGCCGCCGCTGCCGTCCCGTTCCGCTGTGGAGCGGTATCCATGGAAAAAGAGCAGCAGGGGCGCTTCCCTGCGTCCAGCATAGAACTTTCCCCGCAGGGTAAGTCCGTCACGGCTTTGGATGCTCACCCGCTCAAAGGGGGTGTCCACCAGCGCGTCGATATTCTTCAAAGACCGTTCCCGGTAGGCCCAGTCCTCCTGCGGGATCTCCCGCATATCGGCAATGCGCTTTTCATCGGCGCGGAAAGCCTCGTTATAGGCGTACCACGCGCCTCCTGCCACGCCGGCGGCGGCAGCGCCAAGGGCCGCCGTCCCCCATTTCATGTACTTCTTCATTTCAGCTCATCCAGTGTCAGGGAGAAGCTGGGAAGGAACTTTTCCATAAAATATGTGACCTCCGGCAGGTCATAGGCCTCCAGCGCCCTGCGGGTCTGAAAAGCTGCTTCCCGGAATTCGTTGTTCCCTGCCTTGAGTTCTTCCAGGCACTTGATATGGGCGGAGAGCTTGTCCGCCGCCTTCACCAGAGTTTCAATGTCGCTGTCCGCCACGGTGACGATATCCCGGTAGCTCTCCCGCAGCTCGGGGGGCAGCATTTCCACCAGCTTCCCCTCCGCCACAGTCTCCACTGCCTTATAGGCGTCCCGGATGGCGGGATTGTCGTATTTGATAGGGGTGGGCATATCGCCGGTGAGGATCTCGGAGGCGTCGTGGTAGAGGGCGGCTACCGCCACCGCTCCTGCGTCCACCATGCCGCCATAGAGCTCATTGCGGATCACCGCAAGAGCATGGGCAAGAACCGCCACCTGATGGCTGTGCTCCTGCACATTTTCGGCGGCAGTATTCCGCATGAGGGCCCAGCGCTGGATGAAGCGCATGCGGGAAATATATGCAAAAAAGTGGCTTTTCATCATGCTTCCTCCATGATCTCACCGTAGAGCACTTCCCCGTCGGTGCGGGTGATGCGCACGTTCTTCACAACATTGTGGAGCTCCCCGCCCCCCTCCGTCAGCACCTCCATATAGTTGGGGGCATGACCGGAGAACCACTCGCCCCGACTCTGCTCGAACAGGACAGGATACACCTGCCCCACACAGCCATCAAGATAGGCTCTGTGCATTTCTGCCGCCACAGCGGCGGCACGCTTCGCCCGCTCCTCCTTCACGCTTTTATGGTTCTGCACCATCTTCGCCGCCGGGGTGCCGGGACGGATGGAGTAGGGGAAAATATGCATCTGGGCAAAGCCGCAGCGGCGGATAAAGGCAAGGGTCTGGGCAAATTCCTCCTCCGTCTCCTCGGGAAAGCCGGTGATGAGGTCGGTGGTGACGGCGGGGCGGTCAAAGTATCGGTTCAACAGTTCCACGGATTCCAGATACCGGGCGGTATCATACTTGCGGTTCATGCGCTTGAGGGTGGCATCACACCCGCTCTGGAGGGAGAGGTGGAACTGGGGACACAGGGTAGGGATGGCGGCGGCGCGGCGGCAGAAGTCCTCCGTCACCGTCCGGGGCTCAAGGCTTCCCAGACGGATGCGGACTTCCGGCGCGGCAGTGTAGATGCCCTCCAGCAGGTCAATGAGGCTCTGGCCATTCTTGAAGTCCTTGCCCCAGGAGGAAATTTCGATGCCGGTGACCACGATCTCCCGGTAGCCCTCCTCCTGCAGCTGCCTTGCCTGCGCCATGGCGGTTTCAAGGCTTGCCGAGCGCACGGGGCCCCGGGCATAGGGAATGATGCAGTAGGTACAGAAATTGACGCAGCCGTCCTCCACCTTCAGCATGGCCCGGGTGCGGCGGCTCTGCCCACCGGCAGGCAGCACCTCGAAGACGCGGCGCTCAAAGGACTTGTCGATGGCCTCGATGTATTTCTTCTCCCGCGCCGTCTCTTCCAGCAGGTCGAGGAAGGCCATGCGGTCTCCCGTGCCGCCCACAAGGTCCACACCCAGCGCGCGGACATCCTCGGCATGGGTCTGGGGATAGCAGCCGCACACTGCCACCACCGCCTCCGGGTGTTTTTTCTGCACCCGGTGGATGATCTGGCGGGACTTCTGGTCAGAAACGGCGGTGACGGAGCAGGTGTTTACAACGTAAACGTCTGCCGCTTCCTGAAAATCCACGATCTCATGCCCCCGCTCCCGGAGACACTTTTCCATACTCTGGGTCTCGTACTGATTCACTTTGCAGCCAAGGGTGTAAATGGCAACTTTCATAGGGGTTCTCCTTGCACAATCCGCCAAAAGCAGATATAATATAAAAATCTATGAATAGTAATTTCCCGTAAAGCCCCGCAGGGTTTGCCGCGATCAGCGGCAAAGGGGCATCAATCATTTTCGGCCGCGGTGTGTACGTGGACGAAATGTTCTCGCCCTGCAAACGTGCGAATTGGCCGCTATTAGCGGACAATGAGTGCGCTGCAGCAGGGTGCAAATCTGATTGTCGAAAAACCCGCAGGTTTTTCGACAGTTTCATTATAGCGGTAATTTTGCCGCCGTACAAGTCCTGATTGAAGGAGATATCACCATGATCTACCTTGACCACGCCGCCACCACCCCCGTCCCCCGGGAGGTGGCAGACACCGTATATGAAGTCCTCACCACCCGCTTCGGCAACCCCAGCAGCCAGTATGAGGCGGGGCTTTCCATGAAGCGCAGCGTGGAGGAGTGGCGCAAAACCGTTGCCGCCGCCCTTGGGTGCGAGGCAAAGCAGCTCTTTTTCACCTCCTGCGGCACGGAGGGGGACAACTGGGCCATCGAGGCCGCCTGCTACCAGAACCGGCACTTAGGCCGCCACATCGTCACCACCGCCATCGAGCACAACGCCGTGCTGGAGTGCTGCAAGTGGATGGAGCGGCAGGGCTATGAGGTGACTTATGTTGCCCCGAAGGACTCTTCCGGCATCATCACAGCAGAAGATATCCTCTCTGCCGTCCGGCCCGACACCGCCGTGGTCAGCGTGATGATGGTGAATAACGAGATCGGCACAGTGCTGCCCGTGCAGGAGATCGCCCGGGGACTGAAGGCAAAGAACCCCAAGACCCTTCTCCACACCGACGCGGTGCAGGGCTTCCTGAAAGTTCCCTTCTCCGCCAAGACCCTGGGAGCGGACTTCATCACCGTTTCCGGTCACAAGCTGGGCGCTCCCAAGGGGGTAGGCGCGCTGTATATCTCTCAGCGGGTCCGCAACCCCAAGCCCTTGCTCGCCGGTGGCGGACAGGAGCAGGGCCTGCGCTCCGGCACGGAGGCCACCGCCCAGATCGCGGCCTTCGCCAAGGCGGTGGAACTGCGGAAGAAAACCATGATGAGCGCCAGGCGCCATATGGAGGAGATCCGCGCCTACGCTGTGGAAAAGCTCACCGCCATCGACGATCTCGTCCTCATCGGTGCAGGCACTGCACCCCACATTCTCTCCGTGTCCCTTGCGGGCTGGCCCAGCCAGAATATTGTAAACGACCTTGGCGCTCAGGGCATCTGCATTAGCGCAGGCTCTGCCTGCCATCAGGGCAAGCCCAGCCATGTGGTGGCAACACTGGGGCTCGACAAGCGCACTGCCGGCGGCGTGATCCGACTGAGCTTTGGCCCGGAGACCACCTTTGAAGAAATTGACAGGTGTGCTGAAGCTCCAAAAATGCACCACGACACCCGCATGCCGATGCTGAAGTAATTTCGTGAAAAATCTGCGGATTTTTCACGAGAAAGCTTGCAGAGCGCTGCAGCGCACGGCTTGCGCCGTACGTTTGCGCTCTGAGAAGTATTTTTGTCCACGTACACGCCGCGGCCAAAAATTATCATGATTCTTTGCCCCTTGCGGGGCAAACTCTGCGAGGCTTATATGTTCACTCATCTTCGCCGCTCTCCCGGCTTTTATAAGCGGGTGTGGATGCTGTCTCTCCCGCTGATCCTGCAAAACCTCATCACCACCTCCCTCGGCTTTGTGGATACCTTCATGGTAGGTCTTTTGGGGCAGACGGAGCTTTCTGCTGTGACGGCCGCCAACTCCCCTGTCTTTTTGCTGCAGGTCATCGTTTTCGGCCTCATCAGCGGCCTGACCATCCTTGCAAGCCAGTATTGGGGCAAGGGAGATACCGACTCCATCAACCGCTGCATGGGCGTCACCCTCTACGCAGGGCTCGGTCTTGCAGGCCTCATCGCTCTGGTGATGTTTTGTTTCCCCACTCAGGTCATGGCCCTTGTCACCAACAATCAAACGCTCATCACTATGGGCGCGCCCTATCTTCGCATCGTAGGCCTTGGCTACATTTTCAACGCCGTCACCTCCGTGTATGTGGGAGCCCAGCGCTCGGCAGAAAACCCTATGATGGGCATGGTGGTCTTCACACTCTCCATGCTGCTCAACACTTTTTTAAACTATGTGCTGATCTTCGGCAAATTCGGTGCTCCCGCCATGGGCGTCACCGGCGCGGCAGTGGCTACTCTCCTCTCCCGCGTAGCCGAGTTCCTGATGGCCCTTCTCTATGCCCTGCGGGATCGCCGCATCCCCCTGCGCCCTGCCTTGATCCTCCGCCCGGGAAAGGCGGTGTTCCGCTCCTTCCTCCGCTACGCCACCCCCACCCTCTTCAATGAGACCTTCTGGGGCCTTGGCACCACCATGATGACCATTGTTATGGGTCACATGGTGATCTCCGAGGAAATGCTGGCAGCCTATGCCATTATGGGCAACATCGATAAATTTGCAACGGTGGCCTGCTTCGGCCTTGCGGGCTCCACCGCCATTCTGGTGGGCAAGTATATCGGAGAGGGGAAAAACCGCGAGGAGGTCTACTCCGTCAGCTGCTGCCTGCTGATCCTTGCTGTCAGCCTTGGTGCTGCGGTAGCGGTGATCGTCGCCATATTGCTGCCCACGGTGTTCATCCCCTATCTCTATCCCCTCTTCCATCTGGAGGGGCTTTCTATGGAGATCGCCGTCACCATGTGCATTGTCTACATCTTCTATATGCCCCTCAAGGCCTTTGACATCACCAACATCACCGGCGTCCTCCGGGCCGGCGGCGACAGCCGCATGGCCGCCATCATGGATCTCACACCGCTGTGGTTTTTCGCCGTGCCCTTCACGGCCCTGTGCGGCCTTGTGTGGAACTCTCCCATCTGGCTGATCTGCTTTGCCTCTTATTCCGAGAGCATTTTGAAAGTCCCCTGCGGCGTTGCCCGTCTGCGCAGCCGCAAATGGATCAATGACGTGACAAGGAGGGCTGATGTATGAGCCTTTTCCGCTGCCCCATCTGCGCCGAAGCGCTGGAGCGGACAGACCGCACCTATCGCTGCGAGAAAAACCACTGTTTCGATCTCTCCAAAGAGGGCTACACCCACCTCCTGCCCCCCAACCGCAAGCACTCCGCCGCTCCCGGGGACGACAAGGGCATGGCGGCGGCACGGCGGGACTTCTTGTCCCGCGACTATTACCGCCCGTTGAAAGAGGCTCTCTGCGCCCTCGCCGCGGAGCGCACCGCAGATGCCCCTGCCATTCTGGATACAGGCTGCGGCGAGGGGTACTACACCTGCGCCATCCACAATGCCCTCAAAGCCGCCGGAAAGTCCCCCCGCACCGCCGGAACAGATATCTCCAAATTCATCCTTCGCTATGCTGC